>JACQJM010000119.1 GCA_016205045.1 Elusimicrobiota bacterium
CTCACCCCTCACCCCTTTTTAAACTTCCAGGTAGATCACATGACTCTCCTGGTCGCTCCGGAGATGTACAACGCTGCCTACGTTATTTTCCGAACAATCTTTGGAGTCTCTAAAGACAATATTCTCTATGAAAAGAAAAAAGAGTGGGTGAAAGGAAAAGGAGAAGTCTCCATGACATTCGCCGCGAGGATAGGCCAACACAGCGGCAAGGACAACAATGCCTCTCTTCAAAATACTATCATCGCAGTCGTTCAGCCCTCAGAACCCGAAACTCAACCTTCCCACGTCCGGCAGACCCTCCAAGATCACCAAGCCGCGGCTCACTGGCAACACATCGCCTTGAGAACTCCGGACCTGCTGGCTTTTCATCGGCACGCTCTGACCCATGGCGTCAATTTCATCACCCCCATTCTTAAAGATGCCGATGAGGATTTAATCCAGGTGTTTAGTGGGGAGTGGTACTTGCCGGGGGGAAAACCCAGCGGAATGTTCTTTGAGTTCGTACAAAGAAATACCAATGAAGCCCTGCTTAAAAAACTGGAAGAACACAACCGGGAATCCTGGTTCCGGGATAAAACTTTTCTGGGGCTCTATTCCGAGAAGGAAAAAGAGTACCAAAGTGGAAAGGTGTCTCCCCTCTTGGACCATGAACTTTTCTTGCAGCTCCAGTCCGACTTAAAAAGTAAAAAATTATGGGAAATCTCGGAAGAAGATATCCAAAAATCCGCACGTCGGATGCGGGAATATGCCTCTAAAAAAGGGAGAAAAACTAATGTCTCTATCACCACATAGAATCTTTTTTTCATTCATACTTCTTTTTGTTCTCACCGGTTCCTTGGGAGCTCAAACCCTTCCTGCGGGATATCCTCTGGTGACGGAATCCGACGGGACGATGTACCTGAAAATAGAACCCTCTTTCACTCCCTCTCCTTTTTTCCCCTACGACTATCAAGAGAGATTAAATCGATGGTTGTCCACGCACATTCTACGCACCCCCTCTCAGTCTCTTTCCCAACCGCCCGTACGACTTCGAAAACTTGTCGCCACAGTGAACTTATTCCAACAACTGGATAAACACCTGAGAATCGAAAAGCTCTTCTGGTTATTTAACAAAAGCATGTACTATGCCTCTCTCACCATTGATCGAGGGCAATCCCTATTTTTTGCGTTCACTCCACCGACCGGGGAAACTCTCTTGGAACCCGACAAACGTATTGGAAGGGAAAGTATCTCGGTGCAACTCGACCCCAGTACGCGCTACCGGTTAACCCTCTATGTCAACATCTTTGACCCAATGGGGAGCAAGGTATGGTTCGCTCCTGATAAAGGCTACTCAGGTCCGTCTCACTCCGTCTCCGCAAGACAACTCATAGGCTTTTTAAGAAGTAAAGCTATTCCGATTCCAATGAAAGACGATACTTACTACCTGCTTTATGGAAGCGATGCCGATCCTAAAAGTAAGCGCTTGGCCTCTTCAAAAAGTATTTATTTCCTCCAGGATAAGGGTCTTGACTCCAAATTTTATACGATAGGGGAAGAAAAGGTCGTGGTGGGACAGTGGACTCAAATAGAAGTGGGTCCCAACACGGTACTACTTTCCCGCCCTACTGTTGACGTTTTAGAAGTTTATATCCAGTAAATCCATGCTGCCTCCTTGGTTAAAGACTAAGCTTCCCTCCGGGGAAAACTACGAGCGCATTAAGGCCTTGTTGTCTCAACACAAGCTGCATACCGTTTGTGAAGAAGCTCGATGTCCCAATGTTGCCGAATGCTGGGGTGGAGGAACCGCAACCTTCATGGTGCTGGGAGACACCTGCACCCGAGGCTGCCGGTTCTGTTCGGTAGCCTCAGCTCTTCGGCTTCCCGAACCCGATTCCCAAGAGCCTACCCATTTAGCCCAGACCATCGCCGATCTTCAACTCGATTACGTGGTGATCACCACCGTCTGTCGAGATGACCTCCCGGATCAAGGCGCCCTTCACATCGCCCGTTGCGTCCGAGAGGTTCTGGACCTAAACCCTAAGCTTTTATTGGAAATTCTTATCCAGGACTTCCGAGGAGACAAGAAGCTTCTGAGCATGGTCGTGAACGCAAACGCTCATGCAACTGCCCGGGGCCTGGAATCCCGGACAGGTACTGCGGATGAGGACCCCCAGGCAAGCCCGGGGCCCCGGCCGACTGTTGTGGCGCACAACCTAGAAACGGTGGAGCGCCTGACCCCTTTGGTTCGCGACCGCCGAGCCACCTACCGCCAATCCCTCGAGGTGCTACGCACCCTCAAGGATATTCGACCGGAAGTCAAAACTAAATCTTCTTTGATGTTAGGTCTGGGAGAAACCGAAGATGAATTAGAATCTGCATTCCGAGATCTTCGGCGAGCGGGAGTGGATATTCTGACATTGGGCCAGTACCTGCGGCCGAGCTCCGAACCACGCCACCTATCCGTTCATCGATTTGTCCCTCCCCAGGAATTCAATCTTTATGGAGACGTGGCCCGCGACATGGGATTTTTATACGTAGCCTCCGGCCCCTTCGTTCGTTCCTCCTATCGAGCAGGAGAGCTGTTTCTTAAAGGGCTGCTGACACAAGCCCCAAATCATTACACCCTGGGGGGAACCCCATGCCGCTGAAGACGGTCGCTGAATTTAAAATCCAGCGTTTGGAAATTCTCAGCCCGGACGGTCAACTGGACAAATCTCTGGAGCCTCAAATCCCTAATGAGAAACTCCTGGAGTTGTACCGAAAGATGGCCGAAATCCGCTTGTTCGATGATAAGGCTTTCCGCATGCAGCGCCAAGGTCGATTGGGAACCTATCCTCAAATTTTGGGCCAGGAGGCGACTCAGATCGTGCCTCCCCTGTGCCTCAAGCCCAAGGACTGGATGATCCCCACCTATCGAGGGCAGGGGGCCTACTACGCCCGCGGGATGAAGCTCCGCTACTCCCTTCTGTATTGGGGGGGAGACGACCGCGGGGCCGCTCACTTTCCTCCCGAAAATAACGACATGATTTTCTCCATCCCTGTAGGAACCCATCTCACCCAGGCGGCAGGCCTCGCGTGGGGCGCCAAGATGAACCATGATCCTTCAGTCGTACTGACTTACCTGGGGGACGGAACCACCTCCAAAGGCGATTTTCATGAGGCCCTCACCTTCGCGGGAGTCTATAAACTCCCTGTGATCTACATCGTGGAAAATAATCAGTATGCCATCTCCATTCCTCGCTCCAAACAGACCGCCAGCCAAACCCTGAGCCAAAAAGCCTTAGGTTACGGCGCCGTCGGACTTCAGGTGGACGGCAACGATGTCCTGGCGGTGTATAAGGCGGTAACCGAGGCTGTGGAGCGCGGTCGCAAAGGAGAAGGCCCCACCTTTTTGGAATGCGAAACCTACCGTTTAGGTCATCACACCACCGCCGACGATGCCACCCGCTACCGTTCCGAAGAGGAAGTGGAGCAGTGGAGGAAAAAAGATCCCGTGGACCGATTCAAAAAATATCTGATCTCCAAGAAGTTGTGGGATGAGGATCGGGACATGCGTCTTAAAAAAGAGGCAGAGGCGATGATTCAGGCCGAGATCGAGGAGTACGAAACCATGTCTCCTCCCAATCCTCTGAACATGTTCGCCAACAACTACGCCACGGCCCCTTGGCACCTGGTGGAACAAAGAGCCGAACTGGAAGAAATTCTCAAAACCAAGCAGGCCCGAAAAGAGGTGGTGGAATTGCCTCCGGTGGAAGGGAGATTTCCCTAACATGGCGCAACTGAATCTTGTCCAGGCCATTAACCAAGGTCTTCATCAAGCGATGCAAGAAGACAAGCGTGTCGTGGTTTTGGGAGAAGATGTCGGTAAAAACGGAGGCGTGTTCCGCGTGACGGAAGGACTTCAGAAGGATTTTGGCGAGGAACGCGTGATCGACACTCCTCTGGCGGAACTGGGAATTTTGGGAACCTCAATCGGGTTGGCGGTGTATGGGATGAAGCCGGTTTGTGAAATTCAGTTCGACGGGTTCCTGGGAGCCACCCTGGATCAAGTCATCTGCCATTTGGGGCGGTTAAGAAATCGAACCGGAGGCCGGCATACGATCCCCTTGGTTCTGCGCTCTCCCCATGGAGGATTGATCCACGCCCCGGAGCACCACTCCGAGAGTCCCGAGGCTTACTTCACCCATACCCCCGGCGTGAAGGTAGTGATTCCTTCCACTCCCGAAGATGCCAAGGGCCTGATCATCGCCGCGATCCGCGATCCCGACCCGGTGGTGTATTTTGAACCCAAGCAACTGTACCGCTCCGCCAAGGGGGAGGTGCCGGAAAAACCTTATGAAACTCCTATTGGCAAAGCCCGCTTGATCCGTGAAGGAACCGATGTGAGCATCATCTCCTGGGGAGCCATGGTTCCTACTGCTCTCAAGGCTGCGGACAGACTTCAGGAAGAAGGGACCTCAGTTGAAATTTTGGACCTGAGAACCCTTGCCCCTCTAGATATCCAGGCGATTCTGGCCTCGGCCGAGAAAACGGGGAGAGTGGTGATTGCCCATGAAGCCCCCAATACGGGGTCTTGGGCGGCCGAAATCAGTTCACTGATTCATGAAAGAGCCATGCTCAAACTCCAAGCCCCCGTTCAACGCGTGGGAAGCTGGGACATCCGCATGCCGCTCTTCAGGCTGGAGAAATACTACATCCCGGATGCGGACCGCGTCGTCCGTGGAGTGAAAAAAGCTTTGGAATTTTAAGGAGGTCAATTACAAATTTAGAATTCATAATTTA
>JACQJM010000111.1 GCA_016205045.1 Elusimicrobiota bacterium
CCGTAATCTCATCCCTCTGGCAGCCGGCAAGCAAAAGCAGCACCCAAAAGAGGTTTCTCTTTTTACCCATCTCAATTATTGTATTACTTTTGGGCCGCCGGATACCCGGCCGCAACACTAGTTACTCTTTCCTGTACGATCCTTTTCTCTTGCCTCCTCAAACAGTTTTTTGAGTTTCTCCTGATGAGTTTGGAATTCCTCTTTCTTGACGATTTTTCTAACCTGAGAATCGTAAGCAAGGAAATCTTCAATTTTTTCCTCATCCCCTGGATCCAGTTCGATTCCGTGGCCCTTCATTTTGAGATGCATCTTATGCACATAGCGTTTCCAAACATCCCGATCTATGTAGGGAGCATTCAAGGGACGGGCGGCGGTGTGGCAGGTCCCGCAAACAGCCATAAAGACTCTATAATTCTCCCTCTGTTTCTCAGGATAACCGGACACATCCACGGTGGTTGAACCTAGATCGTAGTAAAACGGCGGCGTCGCGTTTTCAGACTGCGGATGGTTATCGGGAGGGGAAGACACCTTCTTGTCGCAAGCACTCAAAAGCAATCCCGTCAGAAGAACGAATACTCCGAACCCCTCACCCTCCCCTCTCCCCTGCCTACCGGACAAGCAGGCACAAGGGGAGAGGGAAAAACCTAAAGAATCCAATAGAGCCATTACCAGTTTTTTCATGTTGGAAAATAGGTGCGAATTCGCGCCACAACCTCCTCCTCGGCCCGCTCTTTTCCCTCTCGAACCTCCCAGATGGATATGATAGGAAATATCCTAGTAAACAGGGCATACAGCAAGGCAAAAACCGCCAAACATCCCGCAAACAAGGAAAGCTCCACCCAACTGGGTGTGTAGGTACCCGTTGCGTAAGGCAATCTGGGTCTCACCAGGGTGGGCACCACAATCAGGAATCTCTCCAGCCACATCCCAATGCATACCGGGATGGAGGAAAGCACGGTCCCGTAGACTTTCTTTCCCAAGGGGGACGCCAAAATGAAAAATGGAATCACAAAACAGGTAACCACCATCGTCCAAAACGGGATGGAGTAATTTCCGGTCAGCTTAGAATAAAAAATTCTCATATGTTCCGGTTCCCCACCGTACCAGGTCGTCAGGTATTCGGCAATCGTGAAGTAGAGCCAAAGACAGCTCATCACCAGAAGCAGAATACCCAGGTTCTCAAAATGGATAGGCCGGAGGTAGTTCTCAAGATGATACACTCTCCGCAAGATCGCCATCGCAATGATGAGCGCCGCAATCCCGGAAAATATGGCGCCGACCACAAAGTAGGGGCCGAATATGGTCGAGTGCCACATGGGCTGAACCGTCATGCTGAACACCCATGAGACCACCGTGTGGACGCTGATGGCCACGGGAATGACCACGATCGCCATGATGGAAATGCATCTTTCCAGGACCTCTCTCTCTTCATGAGTCCCTCCCCAACCCAGAGAAAGCAATTCGTAAAACTTTCCCTTCCAACCTTTGGCGCGATCCCTGAGCAGGGCGATGTCCGGAATGAGGGGAAGATAAAGATAAAGGGTGCTGGCGGTAAGATAGGTGGTGATGCTGCAGACGTCCCATAAGAGAGGCGATTGCAGGCGACCCTGAAGAAAAACATTGAGAGCCCTGTCGGGGCGGCCCAGATCGAGAAGAATGTTGCCCGCCCCAAAAAACAGCACCAGAACCGTGATCACCTCCGCCGAACGTGTGATGGGCCGCCGCCACTCCGCCTTGACAATCCTCAATATAGCCGAGATCAGCGTCCCCGCGTGCGAAATGCCTATAAAAAAGACGAAATTGGTGATGTAGAATCCCCAGAAAACGGGAGTGTTAAGTCCCGTCACCCCCAACCCATAATAAAGCTGCCAGCCCAATGCGACCAGCGCCCAGAGGCCTACGGAGGCCAGGGCAACCGTTGCCAAAAGAAATCCCTTGGAGGGTTGGCCCAGAACAGGCTCCACAATGATTTCTTCGGAAGGATTTATCCCCAGGGGCGCGGGGCGGATAACGGCCTCTCTTTTCCGCAGCACGATCTTGAAGAAAAGGAGAGACAGTATCCAAGAGAAAAGGAGAAATATCGGCCCCAAAAGAGTCCCCAGCACAAGGGCGGGCACCCACGCATCGCCCAGCTGGTAGAGTTTCCAGGCGCGCCATAGAAACCATCCATTGGCCGTCAGGGCAAATAGATAGAAGCCCGCCAGACCTAATGCCTGCACATAAAAGGTCCAGCTTCTTTTCCTCATCCCGCCCCCTCCTTTAAATAGGTGACTTTGGGTTCCGTGCCCAGTTCTTCTAGGAGGTGAAAGGCCCGGGAATCTGCGGACAGGCTCAACACATCGCTATCTCGATTGTTCAGGTCTCCAAAAACGATGGCCTTGGCGGGACAAACTTCCGCGCAAGCCGGTTGGTAATCTCCCTCTCTCAAGGGCCTCTTTTCCGCCGCCGCCTCCTCCTTCGCGCGCTGAAGACGGTGGTGGCAGAACAGACACTTCTCCACTACCCCCTTGGGCCTGAGGGATACGTCGGGATTGAAGGAGCCCTGCATCTCTTCCGGCCACACCGGCTTTCGCCAGTTAAAAAATTTGCAAGTATAAGGGCAGGCATTCAGACAGTAGCGGCAGCCTATGCAGCGCGCGTAAACCTGACCCACGATTCCCTCATTATTGAGGAATGTGGCGTACACCGGACACACTTTGGTGCAGGGAGGATCATCGCACTGCTGGCAGGGCATGGGAAGAAGAGTTTGCCGAACCGCCGGGTACTCTCCCTCCTCCATGGGAAGAATCTTCAGCCAGCGGATGATCCTTCCCATGGCGGCTTCTTCAGGACTTCCCAGCATCTGATTGTTTTCCGCGGAGCAGGCCACGACGCAGGCCCCGCATCCCGTGCATTTGTCCAAGTCAATGACCATCCCCCAACGGTGCTCTCCCGGTCTTATGGGCTTTCCATGTCTTGAATCCTTGGACTCTCCTCCCCGCGCCTTGCCGAATCCTCCCACAAAAAAAGCCGTCAACCCCGCGAAAAGGGTTCTGAGGAAGTCTCTCCTTGAAGAATCTGGAGAAGTATCCATCAGGTTCTTCTCACCCTGATCTGCGCTGCTTCCTCGCCGATCTCCATGGGATTGGAACCCACACCTTGAGCCCACCTTCCATAGACGGAGTGCCCCAGCCCCAAGGGGAGGCTCACAACCCCGGGCATGGCCGCCCCATGGAGGCGAGCCTTTGCTTTTATTTTCCCCACCCGGGACTCAATCCATACGGATTCCCCATCCGTGATCCTGTATTCTTGAGCCGTTCCAGGATGAATCTCCGCCCATGTTTCCCAAGCCTCTTGCATATTAGGACCAGCCACGCTTTGAAGGTAGGGCAAGTGGGCCCCTTCTCCGAAGGAAAAAGAAAGAGGCGTGTAGAGATGCAGGCTGAGAGGAAATTCCCTATCTTCTCCTGTCTTTCGGTTGTCCTGATGGTTCAAGAGTTCCGTCAATGCGTCAAATTCAAACTTTTTGGAACGGGTAGAGTAGAGCGGATTCTCAGAGGGTTGAGGATTCAACTCCAACCACCTCTTTTCACCGTTTTCCAGGTCCAGAAGCCTTCCTGCACCCAGCTTCTTGGCTCGGGCCCTAAAGTAAGAATCGAAATTCTCGGGGAGGACCGCGCCCTTGAGCTTCTGCGCCACACTCAGAAAGATTTCTCCGGGATCTTTGCTGTAATAGATAGGGTCCACG
>JACQJM010000112.1 GCA_016205045.1 Elusimicrobiota bacterium
CCCCTAAACCCTGGCCCCTCTCTTCCCTATCTATCGGCCGTTCTGCTCATCTTGTGCTTTCCCAAACCCGATCTGGGTTGGTTAGCCTGGATTGCTTTGTTTCCTCTCTTAAAATTTTTGCTCCAATCTGGAACTCGGGAAAGAGCTTTTCGTGCCGCGTATATCGCGGGGGTTATTTTTTATACCGGGCTTCTTTACTGGATTTATGTCACCTGTCGCGCGGGAGGGGTTTCTCCTATTTTTTCTCTGCTGGCCTGGCTTTTGCTGTCTTTGATTTTGGCCGTGAATTGGAGCGTGTTTGGGATTGCGGTTTTTCACTCTCGAATACTTTTAGGATTTACTGAGAAAAAAACCCTGCGGTGGATAAAGTTTCCCGTCGTCCTGGGGCTGCCATTCCTATTGGCTTGCGTGTGGACGTCCTTGGAATTTATTCAGGCTAGATTTTTGTGGCAGTTTCCCTGGGAACTTCTGGGGTATTCTCAATGGCGACATCCCGCCCTGCTTCAAGTTGCTTCCTGGACTGGGGTTTATGGAATCAGTTTTTTGATCGTGTGGGTCAATGCCACATTGGCGGTGGCGCATGTTTCGGTGCCTGTCTTGCAAGGAAACAGAGGGGCCTTGTTGATATTGCCGGGGTTGGCCCTGGGACTAAATACCATCTTGGGTTCGCTTTGTCTTTATAAATCTTCAGTTCCCTCTTCTCTGGATAAAATTTCTGTGGCCCTGCTTCAGCCCAATGTGGATCAGTATAAGAAGTGGACTCCTTCTTTTACAAAGGAAATTCAGTCCTCCTTGACCCAGCTGTCTCTCCAGGCAGAGCAAAATGGAGCGGATCTGATCGTGTGGCCCGAATCTTCAGTGCCGGGATTTTTTGAAGATCCTGTCTATCATGGTTGGCTTAGCCATCTGGTCCAACGGGGAAAGGCGATTCATGTCATCGGGGCCGTCACCCAACTCCAAGGGGGAATTCAAAATGCCGCCTTTCTTTTCTCTCCCCCGGCTAAACAAGGAGTGATCATTTTTGTGGCCAAGCGGCATTTGGTTCCCTTTGGAGAATTTATCCCACTTAAAGCCGTTTTGGCGCGCTGGATTCCGGTGCTCAATGCTTTTGGAGAAATAATGCCGGGAACTTCTCCGGGAATCCTCGATTCTCCGGTGGGTAAATTGGGGATGACCATTTGTTATGAAAGTATTTTCCCTCACTTGACTCGCGAGTTGGTCGCGCGGGGGGCTCACGTGCTAATCAACATGACCAATGACGGGTGGTATTTAAACACGGCCGGACCCTACCAGCATTTCTCCATGAATGTTCTGCGGGCAGTGGAAAATCGGCGATTTTTGTTGCGATCCGCCAACACAGGAATTTCGGCCGTGGTTGATCCTTATGGAAGAATTTTATCTCAAACACATCTGGGAGAGAAGGCGGTGTTGGTGACTTCCTTGCCTTCTTGGGAAAACCCAGAGCGTTCTTTTTATTCACGATTTGGAGACTGGTTCGGCTGGCTTTGCTTGGGCGTATCGCTTCTCAGTTTAGGTTCTGTCACGAAATTACTGACCTATTTGGAGGCCAAGGTTTGAGCCGGATACAAGGCGCGACGAATAAGGCATAGCAGGAGGCTATGTAAGTGAGGAGCAACACAGTAGCCGGCCAAAGATGGGCCTCCCTTAAAGGCCATGGCACTTTTGGGCTACGACTACGTCGTTCGTCGCTCACGATACTTCCAGCATCGCCTCGCTCCTTTCTCCTTGTCTCGCTCCAAAATTGACATGGCAAATTGATCATTAATTCCGTGACAGAACCTTACGCTGAAATATAAACTAGAAATTTAGGATCTCCTGAGCCGGGGTGGATAGAATGAAGATTATCTCTTCTTCAAAGTATGAGGTAGATATCGGGCAACATGTCTTTGCTAACACAAAATTTCGAGGGGTGGTGGAGCAACTGCTTCACGCGGGTTTGGCAACCCCGGAAGACGTAATGGAGCCCTCCCCTGCTTCTCGCGAAGAACTTCTTTTGGTGCACACTGAAGAATGGGTGTCCAAAGTTTTAGAGGGAGGAGTGACGGCCTGGGATGAGGCCATGTTAGAACTTCCTTATTCACGTGAACTGGGAGTGGCATACCAAACCGCAACGGGAGGAACACTTTTGGCCTGCCGCCACGCCCTGGAAACGGGACTGGGGATACATGTGGGAGGAGGATTTCACCATGCTTTCTCCGGGCACGGAGAAGGTTTTTGCGTGTTCAACGATTTGGCCGCGGGCATTGCGGTGATGAAAAAGGAAAAGAAAATTAAAAGGGCGATGGTGGTGGATTTGGATGTTCACCAAGGCAATGGGACCGCTGCCTTGCTGGCCCACGACACTTCGGTGTTCACATTCTCCATGCATCAAGAAAATATTTACCCTGCCATGAAGCCTCCCAGCTCGTTGGACATCCATCTTCCCGCGGGGACAGGAGATGAAAGGTATTTGAAGCTTCTCGCTCAGGAATTGCCCAAAATTTTAGACGCGCACCACCCTCAATTAGTTTTATTTCAGGCAGGTGCCGATCCCTACGAGAAGGATCTCTTGGGAGGGCTAAAACTTACTCTGAGAGGATTTGAGGGTCGGGATAGGTTTGTTTTTGAGGAGTGCTTCAAAAGAAAGATTCCTGTGGTGGTGACCCTGGGAGGGGGATATGCCTCAGACCCTTCCGATACCGTTTCGATCCATGCCCAGACCTGTCGTTTGGGGATGAATCTGCATAGGGATCTATGGCAAAAGTAAAACTTCTCCAGCGACGCCTCCCTCTTGATGGGGGAGGATTGAGGTGGGGGTGATCATCATTGAGAATCTACCCCTCACCCTACCCTCTCCCACAACGGGGAGAGGGTTGTGGGGAAGATTTGTGGAAGTAGTATGACCGCTAAGGAAATTTTAGAACGTTTGACCAAAGTAGGGGAGCAGCTAAAAAAGCTGGGGAAGTTTATGGATATCCCAGGGAAAAAACAAGATATTGCCAAGCGCGAACAGCAGGCCGCCAATCCTGATTTTTGGTCCGATACTCAGCGAGCCAAAACGGAGTCCAAGCTTCTTAATGATTTAAAGAAGGAAGTGGGGGAATGGGAGAAAATTCAAAGGCATTGGGACGATCTTCATGCGCATTTTGAGCTGGCCCAGGAAGCCACGGATGAGAAAGAGCTTCAAGAGGTGGGAGAGTCTCTGTCTTCTTTAGAAAAGGAGATGGGGGAACTCGATTTTCGCTTCAAGCTTTCAGGAGAACATGATCGATCCAGTGCTATTCTCTCTTTGCATGCGGGGGCGGGGGGGACCGAGGCCTGTGACTGGGCGGAAATGCTTTTGAGGATGTATGCCCGCTGGGTGGAGCGCAAAGGGTTCTCTTTTGTGGTGACCGACCGACAGCCGGGAGAAGAGGCGGGGATTAAAAGTGCTTCCGTGTTTGTTCAGGGTTCCTACGCCTATGGGTACTTGAAAAATGAGACGGGCGTTCACCGCTTGGTGCGCATCTCGCCGTTCGACTCCAACAAAAGGCGCCACACCTCTTTTGCTTCCTGCGATGTCTTGCCGGATATTGAAGAGGATATCGATATCCAAGTGGCGGACAAGGACATCAAATTCGACACTTATCGGGCCGGAGGACATGGGGGACAAAATGTGAACAAGGTAGAAACTGCGGTGCGCATCACGCACATCTCCACGGGAATCGTGGTTCAGTGCCAGAATGAGAGATCGCAGCACCAGAACCGTTTAAACGCCATGAAGATGCTCAAGGCCAAGCTCTACGAGATCGAGATGGATAAAAAAAGATCTGCGCTGGAAAAGCGTTATGATGAGAAAGGAGATATCGCCTGGGGTCACCAAATCAGGTCCTATGTGTTTATGCCCTATCAGATGGTGAAAGATTTAAGGACCGGCTTTGAAACCGCCAATGTCCAAGGCGTGATGGATGGGGACCTGGATGCTCTCATCCATGCCAGTTTGGCGATGCCCCTCAAGAAGGTTTAGGGAGTAGCGGGATGGTGACCCCAAGGGGGAATGGGGACCGGCGTCAAGTGAGGAATAACCCAGGCGCTCTCCAAGGGGAAGTTTTTGGGCGGGAAGGCCAAAGAAGCCACGCAAGTCCCTAAGACGGCCAGTCCGCGCTTTCCCAGGACCGCCGTATCCACCTTGCCCTTGATAATAAAGCGATCCCTTCCGCCGAACGTATCAGGCTTAATGGTGAGGTCCACGCCAGTTTGACGGATCCGGAACTCGGCCAACGCCACTTGGGCCAGGGTTAAGTGGATGGGTGCGGGACCGTTGTTGTCGGTGAAAGAACCATTCACCACGTAATCTCCATCAAATCCGGAGCGACGAACTTCTGCATTGACGCCTGCTCCGCGCAAGATGTAGCCGTAGTTGGGCCGAGCGAAGATAGGGGTAGCGATTCCCTGGAGATCTCCGTTAAAAGAAATCTCGTTGAAGGACCGAAAACCTGTGACATGGATATTGAGCGACGGTTCAGTGATGGTGATCCAATCGTCAATCCGCATCTCCACATGGGTCCAGGCTTGGGGGTGGGGAACGATGCCCGGTAGTGTTTTGGCTTGGCGAGAAATTTGACGCAGGGTGTCGGCCACTTGAGACTCGAATTTCTGCGTGGAAAAAGAGGGGACAGCTGGAGTTTGCGAGAATCCCGATTGAGAGAAAGAGAGTGCGCATAATAGGAAAATATAGTTCATGGTTCCTCCTTCGAATTTTCTAGATCGTACAAAATTGCGATGAGGAAAATGCTGAAAATAGATGTATTGATATAAATCAACATCCAAGATTGATTTCAATCATAGGTCTTTTGGTCTTTATTTTTTAGAATGAGACCAGCGTTATCATAGGAGGTGTGCTCATGAAAAAGGTGGTGTATTTTTGTTTGATGGTTTGTCTTAGTCTAGGAAATGCCGTGGGACAGATCGGTCTGCCAGGGTTAGAGCAGTCCTACCAGGAAGCTCGCCAAGCTGCCTCTGCGATTCATCTCCCGCGGCCCGCTCATTTTTCCGCCCAAACCGCTGTCGCTTCTCATGAGAGAGTTCAAAGTTACAAGGGATGCCGGGAGGCTACCGAACTCACCCTCATGGTGGAAATCTATGGGGACAAAGAGATGCTCTCTCAAGCCAGATTCATGCGAAGGAACGTGTGCTCCGGGAACGGGCTGACGATGTATCCCAATGGCAAGGTGGCGACCCTGGATGTTGAGGGGATCTGGTTTTATCCCAATGGGCAGTTTATGACCATGTCATCTAAACAGAAAGACGCCATCTGGCTTTATCCTAATGGGAAAACAGCGGTAATTGGGGCGAGGCTTTTAGGAAGTACATGGCTCTATCCGGAGCAAACCAGAGCCATCACGTACGCGGCAGGCAGGCCTCAGGCCCCATATCTATCAAAACACAATCGGCTCGCTTATGGCCCAGAGTTCAAAACTCCGGAGGGGGATCTGGATGTGGTTCCTTTCTTGAGGTTTGTCGTGGACCTAAATGAATAGCGGCGCCAGCACCAGCGTGATGGTGGAGAGCAGTTTGATTAAAACGTGGAGCGATGGCCCTGCGGTATCTTTTAAAGGGTCACCCACCGTGTCTCCCACCACCGCAGCTTTGTGAGCGGCTGAGCCTTTCCCACCGTGAGCACCTGTCTCGATATACTTCTTAGCATTGTCCCAAGCCCCGCCACCATTGTTCATCACGAGCGCCATCAAAATTCCCGCGATGGTACCGATCATTAGGAAAGCCGCCACACTATCAGCTCCATGTCCCCCGAAATGTTTAAAAACAATTCCCACCACCACGGGCATTCCCACCGCCAAAATCCCTGGAAGAATCATCTGTCTTAAAGCGCCTGTCGTGACGATGTCCACGCACCTGGCGTAATTGGGTTTAGAAGTCCCTTTGAGAATGCCGGGATTTTCCTTGAATTGAGCGCGGACATCATTGATGACATAAAAGGCGGCCTGTCCCACCGCCCGAATCGCCAAGGCGCTGAATAGAAACACAAGCATCGCTCCCAGAAGCCCACCCACGAACACTTCTACGTTAGCAATATCCACGGTATGGGAGATTTTTCCGGTGAGATGGGCCACCTCATCTAGGTAAGCCGAAAAAAGAAGAAATGCCGCCAGGGCTGCGGAGCCTATGGCATATCCTTTGGTCAGCGCCTTGGTCGTGTTGCCCACCGCGTCCAACCGGTCCGTTTTTTTGCGAATATCCTCCGGCTGCTGGCTCATCTCCACGATGCCCCCCGCATTGTCGGTGATGGGTCCGAAGGTGTCCATGGCCAGAATATAAGCGCAGGTGGATAGCATGCCCATAGTGGCGATCGCGGTGCCATAGAGTCCCGCGCTCATCTGCGTGATGCCGGGGGACATCGCTAGGGCGCGCACCCCGCACTCGTACGCCCCTAAAAGGGCCGCGGCAATAGTCAGAACGGGCAGAGCGGTACACTCCATCGCCACCGATAAGCCACTGATGATGGTGGTGGCGGGGCCGGTCTGGGAGGATTCCGCGATCCATCGCACGGGCCTGTATCTATACTCCGTATAGTATTGTGTGATGTAGACAAAGGCGTAGCTGGTGGCGATGCCGATGAGCCCGGCACCAAACAGCCAAAGGTTATTTTGGAGGAGGTAATACACCGCGGCATAGAAACCTAGCATGGCCAGAATGGTGGTGATAAAATAGCCGCGATTGAGGGCATTCATGGGGTCCTCGGTTTCCGATGTTTTGACGGCCATCACCCCAATTGCGGAGGCGATAAGCCCAAAGGCGCGGGCCACCAAGGGAAAAAGAATTCCTTTCAGGCCAAACACAGGGTAAAGACCCACTCCCAAAATCATGGCGCCCACATTCTCGGCCGCAGTGGATTCAAAAAGATCCGCCCCTCTTCCGGCGCAGTCCCCCACATTATCTCCCACAAGATCGGCAATGACGGCTGGGTTGCGAGGATCATCTTCTGGAATGCCGGCCTCCACCTTTCCCACCAGATCTGCTCCCACATCGGCCGCCTTAGTGTAGATGCCACCTCCCAACTGAGCAAAAAGGGCCACGAAGCTTGCCCCAAAACCAAACCCTACGATTTTAAGGGGTATCTCGACAGGGTTGGAAAGACCTCCCAAAAACCAAAAGAGACCTCCCACTCCCAGAAGACTCATGGCCACCACGGTCATTCCGCTGACGGCCCCTCCCCGCATCGCGCAGGTGAGGGCTTCGTTGAGGCTTCGGGCCGCAGCGCTGGCGGTGCGAATATTGGTGCGAATAGAGACATACATCCCCACAAATCCGGCCAATCCTGAGCAGAGCGCACCCAATAAAAATGAAAGGGCTGTTTCCCAAGCCATGGTGGAGTCTTTTCTCCAGAAAGCGTACAGCGCGTACAGAAGCGCAGCGCACACAAGGGAAAGGGTCCCAATGGTGGTGTATTGGCGTTTTAAAAAAGCCTCAGCGCCTTCTTTGATGGCGTCCGAGATGGCACGCATTCTGTCCGATCCGGTGTCTCGTTTCAAAACATCCCAGGCCAAATAGACGGCAAACAAAAGCGCAGCCACACTGATGCTCAGGGATAGAACTAGGTAACCCATGTCTCTATTTTCTCCTTTGTTGGAATATGAACATTAGAACTTCTGGGTGGGGTCTAGGTGGACTCCGGGTCCCATGGTGGAAGAAAGAGTGATGCTTCTGAGATAGATGCCTTTGGAAGCAGCCGGTTTGGCCTTGATCACCGCTTCGAGCACGGTGTGTGCATTTTCACATAAATGGTTTTCGGGGAAAGAGGCTTTCCCCACGGCCAAATGGAGAATGCCATAATCGTCCGCCTTAAATTCCACTCTCCCGGCCTTCAACTCTTTTACGATCTTGGCGACATCGAAGGTCACCGTTCCGCTTTTAGGGTTAGGCATGAGCCCTTTAGGACCCAGCACTTTTCCCAGCTTGGTGATGTCTTTCATGGCGTCCGGGGTGGCCACCAGAACGTCGAAGTCAAAAAAACCTTTAGAAATTTTCTCGATGAGATCTTCGGCCCCCGATATGTCAGCCCCCGCGGTAGTGGCCTCTTTTATTTTCTCTCCTTTGGCGATGACCGCTACACGCTTGTTTTTGCCCGTTCCATGCGGGAGTAGGACCGTGCCGCGCACCTGTTGGTCGCTCTGTTTGGGATCAATGCCCAGACGGATATGGAGTTCTACGGTCTCATCAAATTTGGCATTGGCGCTTTTTTTAACCAAGCCCACCGCATCGGTTAAAGAATAAGTTTTGTTAGCCTCTAAATTTTTCTCCAGTGTTTCTGATCTCTTTCCCATATTTATTTACCCTCTTTGTGTTGACTTAGAACTTCGCACTTAGAACCTAGAACTGCTTTTATTATCCCGCCACATCAATGCCCATGCTGCGGGCCGTCCCCTTCACCATTTCCACGGCGGCCTTAAGATCGGTGGTGTTAAGGTCCGGCATTTTTTGTTTGGCGATTTCTTCCACTTGTTTTAAGGTGACTTGACCCGCTTTTGTTTTTCCGGTGGCACCGGAGGCTTTGGCCAATCCCGCCGCTTTTTTTACCAGCGAAGAAACCGGAGGCATCTTAGTGATGAAGGTAAAAGAACGGTCATCATATACCGTAATCACGGCCGGGATGGTCATGCCCGATTCCATGACTTTGGTTCGCTCATTGAATTGACGACAAAATTCCATAATGTTCACGCCATGTTGGCCCAGGGCTGGACCCACGGGGGGAGCAGGGTTAGCCCCTCCCGCGGGAATTTGAAGTTTGATTTGTGTTTTAACTTTTTTAGCC
>JACQJM010000123.1 GCA_016205045.1 Elusimicrobiota bacterium
ATCTGTGGGCAGGTTGCGGTGGGTCCGCATGAATTCACCTACAAATCTTCCCCGCACCCATCCCACCACCTAGCGGGTTGCCCAAAGCAACCAATCTCAAGTCCTAAAGGACTTCGCCAGGTGGTGGGACAAATTGCTAAACTAAGCTAGATCGTAGGTCGTAGTTTATCAAGAGTTCTTGCCTACTACCTGCTACCTACTACTTACTACCTAGATAAGGAGATCAACATGATTCCCCATGCCATTCGGTACGCCCAGTCTCACCAAGATCTTTTTTTAGAGGACCTTAAAAAACTGGTTAGAATTCCCAGCGTGAGCTTCCCCGGTTTTCCCGCTAATAAGGTGCGTGAGTCCGCCCAGGCGGTAGCGGCACTTCTCAAAGCCCGGGGATTGGAACATGTTCAAATTTTAGAACTTCCGGGAGCCCACCCTTACGTTTATGGAGATTGGCTGCATGCCAAAGGCCGTCCCACATTACTTCTCTACGCCCACCATGATGTCCAACCCGTGGGACGCACCAAGCTTTGGAAAAGCCCTCCCTTTGTCCCCACCGAGCGCAAAGGCCGCCTTTATGGAAGAGGCTCCGCGGATGACAAGGCCGGAGTGGTCGTTCACACCAGTGCGGTCGCCTCTTATTTAAAATCGACAGGCAAGCTTCCCTTAAACATAAAGGTAATCATTGAAGGAGAAGAAGAAATCGGCTCGCAACACCTGGAAAAATTCCTTTCCCGGTACGCTCCCAAACTGCAGGCAGATGTGATGGTGCTCACCGATACCAATAACTTCGACACCGGGATCCCCAGCATCACCACCGCCCTGCGAGGGTTGGCTTCTCTGGATGTGGAGGTCCGCTCCGCGGACCACCCTTTGCATTCGGGCATGTGGGGAGGCCCCTTGGTGGACCCGGTTCAAGCCCTGAGCAAAATCATCTCTTCTCTTTCCGACACTCGGGGTCGAATCGCCATCCCCGGGATTTACGAGGAAGTCCAGACCCTCTCTCCCCTTATTCGGAAGAGCCTCCGTTCTCTAAAATATACCGAGAAAGACTTTAAAAAACAGGCTCAGATAGAAAAGGGAGTTCATGTAATAGGAGGCTCCGAACCTCCTTTAGAAAAAATGTGGTGGCTTCCCTCTTTGTCGGTAAACGCCATCCAAGCCAGCTCGCGAAAGGATGTGGCCAACATCATCAACGAAAGCGCCTGGTGCCACATCGGGATTCGCATTGTCCCTCACATGAGTCCCCAGAGGACTCTGCGCCTTTTGGAAAATCACATCCAACGCCGTGCCCCCTGGGGAGTGCAGGTGAGAATACACAACCGCTCCGCTAATCCGTGGTGGGTCACCAAGCCTGAAGGGTCTGCATTTCAGAGTGCTCAAAAAGCGCTGAGCAAGGGGTTTGGGAGAGAAGCGGTTTTTATAGGCTGCGGAGGGTCTATTCCTTTCGTGGGACCGTTTTCAAAAGCTTTAGGAGGGGCCCCCGCTCTCCTGATCGGGGTAGAAGACCCTTACTCCAACCCACACTCCGAGAACGAGAGCTTGCACCTAGGAGATTTTAGAAAGGCGATTTTGGGTGCTGTGCACCTGTACGGGGAATTAATTCACTTCAAAAAATAAGGGGGTCTAAGGCTTCTTTCTGCGAATCGAATTTTCCACAATCGTTCCTCTGGCGTTCATACCGATAGCTTGTATATAGGATTCACTATAAGAAATGAGCAAGACTCTCCCCTTCTTGCCCAACGCAACCAACTGCAACACCCCTGAACGGCTGCTGGGCAGGAGATAGTAGCCCACGCCATCACCCGATTTGAACTCTTTGACACCCAAAGTAGCCGTCGCCACATTTTTGTAGAGATCGCGGATATCGGTGATGATGTTATTCTGTTTTAATCCTCCCTCCACCATTTGTTGGACCATCTGGGGATGAACCAAGGGTTCCTTAGACCTGTGAGTACCCACAGGAACAGGGCTTGGGTTTTGGGTGGCTTCCACCGCCTGCTCCAGGGACAAAGCGGAAGGCACATCCTCCATCATTAATCGCACCGTAAGTTCCTGAGCCACCCGGGCCACCCCTGCAGGGTCCGACAACTGTTCTACCACCCCCTCCGCAACTTCTTCCATTACTCTACTGATGGCTATCCCATGGTTAGAGGCCGCAGTCTTAAGCTCTTCCCAGTGAGGGATATTCCCGTCTTTATCTCGGGCCCTCAACACCACCTGGGCCACATATCCGGGAATGCTTGAAGGACCAGCCATGATGGCCGGAATCACCAATAAATCCGTTGAAGATTTCCCGAGCGCCGCCCCTAATTTCTTTTCCAGCAGCGTTTTAAGATCCCAGTAAAACCCAGCCAATGCCTGTCCCTGACGGTGCACCTCGTCATTGGGATTGAGTTTATACTTATTCAAGCTGTTGCGAATAATTTTGCTCATATCCTTGAAAAAGCCCAGGCCTAACTCGGAAATATTCGTAAGCGCATTGGCCAGGATATCTCCATATCCCTCGCTCAACCCCCCGTCTTCTATCCCCCCATTGACGTCATCCACTCCATGTCCGGCCTCATGCGCCACCACATCTCTTTGAGAGGAATTATTACATTCGCCACTGGAGCTGTAGAAATTGATGCTATTGTTGACAAAATGAGCGTTACAAGTCCGGCGCAAATTGGTGTTGATCCTCATATTCTTAGGCAGGGCCTCTTCAGGAACTCCCAAAGCTCTTAATAACCTAAAAACCAATGGGTAGTTATGCATAGCCGTGGCCTGGGCCGTGGGATTTTCCTGTTGGCCCGCGGCATTAAACATCAACTTCAAAGTCTGTCCCTCTTGAGCGGTGTCGGCCACATTGATGCTGGCTCCTTCCGTATCGCGGACGTAACCTAGAGGGCCCACCAACCCGACTTCCACGGGCACGGGGGGAGCCACATTCAATGTAAACTTCCCTTCCGCATCGGTAACACCCTCCCTTTTCCCTCTCACTTTCACATCTAAATCCTGCATGACCGCCTCGGCGATGATTAGTTTCCTTTTCTCATAGTCGAGAGTGGTCACCCTCCCCTTGGCTTCTCCTGATACTGTAGCACCGGCAGTTTCTGCAGACTCAGAACTAAAATAGTGGGCACCATCCCATCCAAACGTTTCCCCTGTGTTGAGATCCACCGCCACCACATAGCTGCTATTCTCAAATAGGTACTCGCTGACGGTCCGCCATGTTCCCCCCACGTATCGAACCACCGTCTTAGAGGGAGCGGCTAAGGGAGTCAAGGGGGGCAGTCCAGGATCTATCTGCTGCAATTTTTGGTAGGCCAGCTGCAGCGCTTTATCCGACTGTATCTGAACTTGCTGGGGATTTGCAGTAAGCCTGGGATCCAAATCGCCACCCACATGCACTACCCTAGCGGTTCCATCCACCACCTGAATCGCCATCTTAAGTCCTCGCTTATAGATGGGCGTATCTCCCTTGATCTGAGTCATGTTGACGTAGATAAAATCGGACATCCCTCCCTTTCCCTCAGCGCGGCGAGTATAGAGAGGAGCAAAATCCTCCGGACGAAGGCCGCCTAACTCCGCAGTATTTTGTTGCACCCACTTCAGGCAAGCCTGCTCAATGGCATGGTGCTCCAAAGTTTGGACAGGAAGGGTAAAAGAAACAAAACGGTCCAAGCGGATTAATGGGGAGGGGGTGACGGGGGCAGGGAAATTAAGAGGGCCGGCGGGACGAACAAAGGCAAAAGAAGGCTGTCCCAACAGGGTGGTCCAGGCTATCGCAACCGATAAAATCTTTCTCAGGCTTAATTTCATGTTCACTCTCCTAGTTTTTTAGATCTTGAGGCTGTGTGTAGAAATGTATCAAAGCAGCATGAAAAGCAAATGAACCAAAAGCCCTATTAAAGAAAAGATATAAGGCCTATCTACTTTTTCCCTTTAGACCTAATTTTTGACGGAGTCACTCCAAAAAGTATTAGAATGAGCGAGTCTCTCTCAGTGGAAATGCTCAGCACTATTGTCCTTTGGCTATTTTTATTCTCACCTCCTGCCCCAGGGGCGCCAACACCCCCTCCCTCGTCCCTTCAAGGTTTTAAGGTTCTTCCCCAGGATTCTCTCAAATCCTTTCGGTTGATGTCCCACAAACAAGACGCCCATTTGGAAATTATCCGTGTCCAGGGCCAGCCTTTTCAAAAAGTTTTTCGCGTAAAGACGCATAAGAAACCTGCAAAAATTTACCATATTCAGTTAAACGCAAAGATTCCCGCCTCCATAGAAAAGGAAGATCTTCTTTTTCTCACATTCTATGTGCGGGGATCCAGAAAAGAAAGAACCAGTCCCGAGATGGAATTTGTATTTGAACGCGCAGGGGGAAGCTACAAAAAATCCATTCGCTTTCCTTGCCCGGTAAGTTCCTCATGGGAAAAAATGGAAATACCCTTTCTGGCCGCAGAGCGATATAACGCGGGAGAAGCTCAAATTAATTTTCGGCTAGGATTTGATCCCCAAACGGTCGAGATAGGAGGAATCGATCTAATCAATTACAAAAAATCAGCAGCCCTAAACGAGTTGCCGATGACGCGCCTGACATATCTCGGGAGAGAAGAGCAGGCGACCTGGAGACAACAAGCCCTTAAAAGAATAGATTCCATCCGAAAAAGCACCCTGCACGTGCTCGTAGAACATCCAGACGGCAAAACAATATCCGGAGCCCAGGTTCATGTGAAGATGCTTAGGCACGCTTTTGGTTTTGGGTCCGCCCTCAATGGACGATTCTTTCTTTCTTCTCATGAGTCCTCCAATGGAAAAATGTACCGGCAAATTTTTCTGGAGCTTTTTAATAAAGCAGTCCTGGAAAATTCCATGAAATGGACATTTTGGAAAAAAGGAGGAAAAGAACAAGCGCTCCAAGCGGTGCAGTGGCTTCGGGAACATGACATACCTGTTCGGGGGCACACCCTTTTATGGCCGGCATGGAACCACCTCCCGGAAAGCCTGCTGCCTTTTAAAAACAATCCCGCTGCTTTGCGCCAACAGATCCGGGAACATGTGGTGGAATTGGTCAGCACCTTTCGAGGTCAACTGGTGGAATGGGACGTCCTCAACGAATTATATGCCAACCATGACCTGACGGATATTTTAGGATTGCGAAGCATTGTGGAGTGGTTTCACTTAGCCCGACAGACCGACCCCACGGCACAGTTCTACATCAACGATTATGGGGTTCTGAATGATACCGTGGACTCAAGGCATCTTGGGCAATATAAAAAAACTATCCAGTACCTACTAGATCATCAGGCCCCCCTAGACGGAATCGGGGTTCAAGGACACTTCGATTGGGAACTGACGCCTCCGCAACAACTCCTGCAAAACCTTAAACCTTTCGTTGCTTTCGGTAAACCCATAGAAATAACGGAGTTTGATGTGGATATTACGGACGAAGGCTTACAAGCAGATTACCTGCGCGATTTTATGACGGCCATGTTCAGCCATCCCGCCGTCCATGGAATCATGTTGTGGGGATTCTGGGAAGGTGTGCATTCCAGTCCCCGCGCGGCTCTTTTCCGAAGAGATTGGACTCTCAGGCCTTGCGGAAAAACATGGATCGATCTGGTGTTTAATCGGTGGTGGACGGATGAGCGAGGCGCAACTAATGAGGAAGGACGATTCGTGACCCGCGGTTTTTTAGGAAATTATGAACTAGAAATCACCTACCAGGGAGAAACAAAAAGAATTTTCACGAGTTTGCCCAAAGAAGGCCGGGAAATAAAAGTTGTTTTCTAATTAGCCTTAGGTATTAGGTAGTTTAATCCATTTCTTCTGCTTTCCCCTATAAAAAAACCCATTCCTGCTCTTAAGAACACACGCATGCTGATTTTCCGCCATAAAACCAGTTTCAGGGATCGTGAAAAATGCATTTTCAGCCCCTCTCTCGGCGAAAGAAGAGATTTTAAGAAAGGAAGCGAGCAAATGAGCAATGGCCAAATAACTCACCGGTTTATCGATCGTCTTTGGTTTCTGCGCCAAATGAACGTACCCTTTTCCGATGAATTTGATACCCACCGGAACCGTGGTGATCTGCGGCAAAGGAATCTCTCTTAATCCCGCGGTTTGAATTTTAGTTCCCTGCAACGCGGCCCCATGTTCTGGAACAAATACCACCACCACATTTCTGTTTGAAGAACTCAATAAATCAAAAAACCTTTCCAGATCCCGGAAAAGAGATTGAGCAAATTCCTTATACATTACGCTCCTCGGTTTGGGAACTCCTTTTTCCTGGGAAGCCCGCCGAGCTCCATCGTGGAGGGTGATGGAATTGTAATAGACCACAGCTCTTTTAGATCCATGGCTCTGGCGAAGCTCCCACCATCTCTTTAAGATCGCGTAATTATTGTAAATAGGAGAATTGTCGAAATTATATTCCTCTGCGGGAAGTCCCTCCACTTCCATCATAGGATCCGCTTTTCCCTGAGCTACCACCCCCTTGGCCATTTCACTGTATTTCCCATCGTGGTTGAAAACCGTATAGGTACGGTAACCCGCCCCGCGCAGATTTTCCATCATATAACACTCCCGGGAAACATCGGTATAAAGCCTATCGTGGGAGGATTGGCCGCAGTTGGCACGTAAGAGGTGGTAGGCCGCCGGATTGCTGTAACCGGTTACGGTGTTGAACTGTGTAAGCAAATAGTCGAATTGTGAAAAGAAAGAGTCGTTCTGAAGACCTACGGCCTTCAAATCATCCCAAGAAAGAGAACAGACGTGCAGCAACACAATATCGAAATCAGGAGAGGCTGGCAGGGCAGAAAAATGAACGACCCTTTTAGATTCCAAGCGAAAAAATTGATCCAACGCACTATTGAGATTTGGAGAGCTCCCGTAAAGCGGGGTCATGAAAAGAAAAACTAAAACAAAGGGAGTGAGTCGAACCCTCTTGCGATAAGCCAGACAACAAAGAACCCCCAAACCTATTAGAAGAAGCAGTTCAAGAGGATTCAAGGCCTGGCGAAGAAATTCCACCATATATTCCTTGGAGGGACGCTGAGCAGGATCTGTGAGGAACTGGAACACAAAACGAAAAGGAGGCAGCCAAGATTCATACCACAGCAAAGAAATAGCCACAAAAATACTCAAAATAAATTGAATTTTTTTCGGCAATTTTCTGAAAAATCCCATGGCGCTAAAAATAAGAAGGAAAATAATCAAAACCAGATTGGCCCCAAAATGGATATGTATGTGTTCTCGAAAGTGCAGGTAGAATTTGGCGAGGAAATAGAAATTCCAGTACAGCATGTTTCTTTAGGGGACAAATATGTCTCCCTTAGAATAATAGATAATAATTAACCGGATAGGGATTACAGAGGTCGTTGCCGCAGGTTGCGTTTGGCAAAAGAGCGAATGTCTAGGTCTTGGGCTCTCTCGGCTATGTTTTGGAGAGCTTGTGACAAATGAGGTTCTTGGGGATTCTGCAGGGTCAGCACATGCAGAACCCGAACCACAAACGACTGAAAATCTTGGTTCGGGTGGGAAGTTCGTACAGGGACAATCTGTTCTGCCGCCTTGAGCATGCACTCGATCACTTGTTGGTATGTTTCGCGACGGATATAATCAGCGCCCCGGTACTGCAAGTATCGGTACAGAACGAATACCGTTTCCCTCCGTACTCGAGTGGAGTTTAACTGAATGGCGGTAGGATCCCCATATTCTAAAAGCAACCCTAAAACGGTGTTCTCATCCCAATCCATGGCGTAACGATATCCCGGCTGAGATCTCCTTAAGATATTGCTCATCGCCCGCAAGGCGTGGACTTTCAAATCTTCAGGAGGTTCTTGACCGGTGGGAATGTAATAGGGAAGCGCTCCAAAGAAACGGGGTTGAAAGAGTGCGCCGGGCCACACCACACGCCTCAATCCTTCCAAGGCCTCTTGCCTATCCTCTTCTCTAAAAAGGTGAAATCCCAGATAATCCACCTCATTGACTGCTTGCACCCTTGCTGGCAGCAATTGAGCCCCATCCTCGGCCACTTGGATCCATTGACGCAATTTTTCCAGCTGCTCCTGTGAGGTGGTAGGAATTTGCGTTTGGAAAGATTCACCCTGTTGGTTGAAATCAGGAAGGGACTCCTCGGCAAGAGCTGAAACCCATGGGATTCCCGCCACAAAAAAAATCATGGCTCGCATCATGATTTTCAGTGTACTACTCTTCTGGGGATTGGAACAAAGTCTTAAGACCCAGGAAGAGCGCAGAAAGAGTCCCCCCTGGTTCTGGGCCCTTCGGGCCATAAAAGACAGTTCCCAGTTCAAAGTTCTAAGTGCTGAACGCTAAGTTCTAAGTTAAGTTAGAGTTAGAGGGAAAAACTACTGGGGAACGTTGGTTTTGTGAGACTGGCTGAGGATAGTCGTGAAAGCTTCTCCGGCTCCCAGGAAATTGCGAGTGATCTCATCGCGAATGTCATCCACCTGTTGCGGTTCCACGAACCTTTGGATATCCGCGATCCCCCGCAGGGCCATCATCATCATTTCGGTTGGATCTAAATTCAGCTCCGACGCCACCTCCCCCACTTTTTGCAAGAGGAGGATAGCGCCCTTAGTCAAATTCTGCTCTGAAACCAAAAGCCCGACCATGGCTCCCTGACAGGCATCGGACACGACTTTTCCTATCCCCGGCTGCAAACTGGTCGTCTCTTTTAGGGCTACTAACAAAGTTTTTTTGAGTATTTCCGCTCCGATCAGGCAGGCATCCTTCGAGTTTCTTAGTTCTGCTACTACGAGCTCTTTGGTAAGCTGGGCGATCTTAAACTGGTCCATAAAACCAACCCTTAGAAAAGGTTCCGACTCGCTATAGTGTAAGCCCATCCTCGACGGATGTCAAGGGCAGAGGTATGTGACTTTAGTCACAAATGGGAGGAGAAAAAATGGCGGAAGGGGAGGGATTCGAACCCTCGAGGGTGTGACCCCTACACGATTTCCAGTCGTGCCGTTTCAACCGCTCACGCACCCTTCC
>JACQJM010000124.1 GCA_016205045.1 Elusimicrobiota bacterium
AAAGGGGACAGACCCCTTTTTTTAGCCGCCGGCTGCCGTATACACACTCAATCCTCTTCTCCACACCGCCTTTGAAGCCCAAAACATGAACCCTATCCAAAGAATCTGCATTCCCAATCCCTGAATAATCTCGGCCCGAGGAATTTTTTCCAAGTAGATACTGAGTGGGAAATAAATGAGATAGGGAAAAGGCAAAACGTGCAGCATCCTCTGCAGGGAATGCGGAAGGATGTCCAGGGGAAAAAAGACTCCGGCCGTAAACTGCAAAAGCATTTCAAAGCAGAAAAGGGGACCGGAAGACTCCGAAGTCCAAAAAGCGAAAGAGCTCACCAAAAACGCCATGAAGAAGTAAATAAAAAAAGCGCTGCAAACAGAAAGAAAGAAAAAAACCAGAGAAGAAGGTATCTTAGGAATGTAAAGAGAGGTTCTCAAGCACAAGACCAAAACCGTCACCTCCACCACCGCCGAAGAGAAAAACACCACCTTCTGAGAAAAATCCCGGGCCAAACAGAACCCAATATAATGAATAGGCCGCATCAGATATCCCGAGAGTCTTCCCGAGGAAATCTCTCCCACCATATCCCAGGCATGGGTAGATAGCACAAAAGCCCTCAAGAGATTCATGCAAAGCACGTAGGTGAACATCTGGGTTTTGCTATACCCTAAAAAGCTCTGCTGGTTCTGCATGAGAGCGGACCACAAAAAGTAGAGACTCAACAGAAGAGCCATAGAACGCACCCGGTCCATGATCAAGGAAGCCCTATGCTGCATCGTTTCTTGAAGACTCACACTAAAGACGTGCCAGTATTTTTTCATATGTCCCCTCACCCTCCCCTCTCCCCTGGCCGTATAGGAAAAGGGGCCAGGGACCATGCGAAAAGCTTTTCTCAATATCGCAAGGCCCTCAAGGGGAGCGGGTGTCCAGAGGACGGGTGAGGACATTGGTAAACATGCTGCGGACCACCTCATCCAAGGGAGTCTCCGTGATGGTCAGATCCATCACCGAGAACTGCGAGAGCAGATGACTAGCCACTCGAGACACCTCTTTTCGGGGCACCTCCATGACAACTCGACTAGCGGATAGGGCCCCCTCCAACACGCTGGGCTCCTCTAGCACGTTGAGCCCCTCTGGGGCTCCGGCTGGTACTCGGAGCTCTGTGGAATGTACTGGAGCCCCGGTTGGTACCCGTAGCTCTGTGGAGGGTGCTGGGGAACCGCTGGTCCCCGTAGCTCGTCTCGCCTCTCTGAGGCTCCCATCGTCCCTGAGCTCTGGGAGGGGGCCGCGAAGGGAGCTTCCCCCATTGGAAACGATCTTTCCCATCGAAGCTACCTTCTCCAGAGGGACCGGCGATTGAAAGTCGACCGTCATCACTTTATGGGGGGCGTACTTTTCCACTACTTTTCTTAAGGAACCATCGTAAAGTAGTTTTCCCCGGTCGATAATGATTACTCTCTCGCACAAAGCCACCACATCATCCATATTGTGACTAGTCAAAAGGATGGTCGCTTGAAATTTTTGGTTATACTCTTTAATAAACTGACGCATTCTTTTCTGCATGACTACGTCCAACCCCAGCGTAGGTTCATCTAAAAGCAACAGGTTGGGTCGATGCAGAAGAGCGGCACACAACTCCGCCTTCATTCGCTGTCCCAAAGACAGACGTTTGACGGGAATGTCTAAACACCCTTGAAGCTCCAGAAGATTCACCAATTCAGAAAGGGCTTCTTCATACTCCTTGTCTCCTAATTCATAAATTTCCTTATTGAGTTTGAAGGTTTCCTGGGCCGGGATTTCCCACCACAACTGGGAGCGCTGCCCCATCACCAAAGAGATTTGTTTAAGAAACGACGTTCGTCTTTGATGAGGCGTGAATCCCAACACCTTCACTTCCCCCGAAGTAGAGTGTAAAAGCCCTGAAAGCATTTTAAGGGTCGTTGTTTTTCCGGCCCCATTGGCTCCCAAAAAACCGACCAACTCCCCCTTTTCAATGGAGAAACTCAAATCCTCTACCGCCTTCACCTCCCTAAATTTTCGGTGGAATAATGAGGAGAAAGCCCCCCTCAATCCTTCCGCTTTTTGAGGAACCAAAAAGATCTTGGAAAGATTATTTACTTGAATATCCATGGATTTTGACCAGCAAAAATAGTCCCCTCACCCTCCCCTCTCCCACAAGGGGCGAGGGAAAACCCGTCGTGGTTGTTATTCACTTAATAAGTGGCGGGAAATGATAAGCTCCTGAATCTGACTGGAACCTTCTCCGATCTGGTACAGTTTGGAATCTCTGAAGTACCTCTGAACCGCACAGTCCAATGTCGCTCCATACTCCCCAAATAAATCGATTGCTTGAGTGGTCGCCTTCATGACCAACTCTCCGCTGAAAAGCTTGGACATGGAGGCTTCCTTGGAATAAGGTTTTCCCTGATCGCACAACACTGCTGCCCGAAGCATCAAAAAACGGGCTGCATCGATTTCGGTGGCTAAATCCGCCAAAAACTTCTGGGCCGAAGTGAGTCCCGGTGAATCCCCAATCTTAAATTTCTTCTTTCGCTCTTTTACCCACTTTACCCCTTCTTCCAGGGCCCCTCGCGCCATGCCAATAGAGATGCCGGAAATCCCCACCCGGCCCGCATCAAGAATTTTCATGGCGTCTACAAAAGCCCGTCCCGGCTTCCCCAGTAAATTTTCTTTAGGTAGCTTCATGTTGGTCAGGTGAAGCTGGGCCGTATCGGAGGCATGAAGACCCATTTTCTTTTCGACTTTGCCCACCTGAAGTCCCGGCGTTCCTTTCTCCGCCACAAACGCTGAGATGGATTGGCTGTTCATGGCATCCGAAGTGTGAGCGAAAATGACATATACGCCCGCCACGCTTCCCTGAGTGGTGAAGGTTTTGGACCCATTGATCACCCAATGCCCGTTCTCCTGGACCGCGCGGGTCTTGATCCCTGAGGCGTCCGATCCGGCTCCAGGCTCGGTCAACGCCCAAGCTCCCAACACCTCCCCCTTTGCTAACCGAGGAATATATTTTTTCTTTTGTTCTTCGTTGCCGGCAATGAAAATGTGGCTGGAGCAGAGAGAATTGTGGGATTCAACCGTTAATGCTACGGAAGAATCGACTCGCCCGATCTCTTCTAATATCAGACAGTAACTCACCATGTCCAGGTTCTGGCCCCCGTATTCCTTGGGAAAGGGAATGCCCAAAAGACCGTGTTTTTTTAATCCTTCCACAGCTTCCCAGGCAAAGGTTTCCTTCAGGTCGTTTTGCTGAGCGCGGGGAGCCAGTTCCCGAGTACAAAAATCCCTGACTTTCAACTGAATTTGCTTCTGTTGGGGAGTGAGTTCAAAATTCATCGCTCTTATCGAGAATAATATCATTTTTTGAAACCCTGCCTCAAAAACTCGAACCTGCGGTCGTGTTACAGATGCCTTGATCCATTCGATTCCACTCAGTCCTTCGACTCCGCTCAGGATGGTGAGCGAAAGTCGAATCCAGATGGTTAGCGGAGTTGAAACGAAGTATTGACAACTAAAACAAAGGAATATAAACTTCAAGATCACTACTAGAGGAGAACACCATGTTCAAGAAATTATCTCTCACCCTTCTTTGCCTAAGCCTGGCAGGCTCAGTCCGATCCCAAGAAAATGCACCCCCGACCCCCTCCTCCGAAAATACCGACTCCAAAGAACAGCGACAAGAGGAGCGACAAGAACTCCGAGAGCACGAAAGAAAAGAGCACAAGGATCTCGTGCAACATGAACGGGAAGAGCGCCAAGAGCTCAGAGAAACCGCTAAACAATTCCATGAACAGATAAACATCGACCGTAAAAACTTTGAACAAAGAATGAAGGACGAGCGCAAAACATTCATGGACAGTTTGACCGGCAAATCTCCAGAAGAGCGTCGAAAACTGACGCAAGATTTTCACACCCAACAACAGGAAAAAAGGCGCGCTTTTAAAGAAGAGCAAAGAGGAAAGCGCGAGTCTTTTCAGCAAAAGCAACGTACCCAGTGGCAGCAGCTAAAAGAACACCAGCAACAAGAAAAGAAAGAAATGCACCAGCATCATCAGATGGAAAGGCACGAACTACATCAACATCAGAAAGGAGAACGTCACGAACATAAGCATTAACCTAAAAGGAGAACCCATGAAAAAAATACATGCCCTGCCTGTACTACTGCTTTCATTGACGCTCACTAGTTCAACTAAAGCTCAGGAAGAAACCGCACCCACTCCACCCCCAGCTGCCGAAACCCAGCCTGCGATACCCACGGAACCCACCATGGCTCCTACTCCCCCCAGCGGAGAACACATAGGTCAGATGCCTCCCGAACAGAAAGAAGAGAAGCGTGAACACCGAGGCAAAAGGCGTGCAAGACGCGGAAAACGCCTGGAACGCCAAGGGGATCGCTTGGAAAATCGCGGTGAAATGCGTGAAGAACGAGGTAAGGGTTTGGAAAGGGCGGGGGAACGCGTTGAAAATGCTGGAGAGAGGATGGAACAGCGTGCCGACCAACTCAAAGAGGCGGGTCATGAACAAGCAGCTGAGCGCCTAGAACAACAAGGTCAACGCATGGAACAACGCGGCGAAAGAATGCAGAATCGCGGGGAAAGAATGCAAAATCAAGGGGAAAGAATGCAGAGACGCGGGGAACAGCAGCAAAATCGTGGAGAAAGAATGCAACGTCAAGGTCGCCGGATAGGTGGCCAACATTAATTAGTTTTGCTCAAAGAAATTTTGTGGAAACATACTATGCCATTTGTGTAGGATTGGCCACCCTGGCGATCACCGCAGGAGTAGTTTTTCTAGTTTCCACTCTGCTTCAATTGAGAAAAACGGCCCTCAAAGTGGAGGAAATGGCTAAGCATCTGGATGAACATGCGGAAAGATTTAGAAACGTCAGCACCGCCATCCAGGGTTTTTCGGAAGGAGTTCAATCGGGATGGGGCAAGGGGGCTCAATTCTTAGTGGGCTTAGCCACCACCATCAAAGAATCTCTTTCACAAAAAACTAAAAACAAAAGGAACAAAAGCAATTAGAATGCGGGAACTTCTAAAACGGTTTCTTAAAGACCCTCAATTTGAGAACCACATTCTTTTTTTAAAAAGCATTCCTCTTTTTCAAGACCTGAATGAGAAGGAGCTGGGCCGGCTTTTCCAGTGCCTTTACGCTCGGGTTTATGAACAAGAAGAGACTCTCTTTTCGGAAGGGGATGCAGGAAGAGCTCTTTTCATCGTGGAATCGGGACGGATTGAGCTTTTTAAAAAAGACTCCCAAGAACCCCGGCAAAAATTAACCATCCTAAAATCGGGTGATTTTTTCGGAGAGATGGCTATTCTCGAAGAATTACCGCGTTCCGCCAGCGCCATGGCACTGGAACAATCCCGCATCTACCTCCTTTACAAAAATAAATTAGATAGCCTCCTGGTAGATTCTCCCAGAATCGGCGTGGCCATATTGACGCGCATGTCCCAACTTCTTTCCTCAAGGCTGAGAACCACCTCGGAGAAATTGATGCACCATGCCCGAAATACGGCCGCTTAAGTATTTACTGCCTCTTATTCTAACAGCCGGAACTCTTTATCTCCTCTTTTCTGCCCAAACTGTCTGGGTTCCTTTCGTCTTAAGCTTCGCCATGGCTTATCTTCTCAACCCTTTGGTGAATTTATTTGAGACAAAAGGATACAAACGGCACTTAGTAGTCATAGGAGTCTATCTGGGGGGCCTCGTCCTGTTTCTTTGGGGAGCTTCCCTCCTAACTTCTATTCTTTCTAAAGAGTTGACTTTACTGAAATCGGAGTGGCCACTCTACTTAAGGAAATTTGAAATCTTCAACGATTGGCAAAAAAAACATCTAAGCTATATCCACATTCCTTCCTTGGCCACCTATGCGGAAGCCCTTCCTGGATATCTTCTGTCATTAATTCCCCTCGTGCTGACTGCTCTTTTCGTTCCCCTCATCACTTTTTTTATCCTACTGGATGGCCCCCAATCCCTGAACCATCTATTGGATCTGCTCCCCAGCCGCCACACCGAGAGAGTGCTGCACCTGCTCTGTTCTGTGGATGAGAGTTTAGGAAACTTTGTTCGTGGATTAATGATAGAAGCCGCAGCCGTGACACTGATCCCACTGCCGGGGTTTGTATGGCTTAAGATGAACTATGCGCTTTTGATGGCAATGCTGGTGGGGATCGGCTGCATTATTCCTTATATTGGATTTCCTATCGCTAGCACGATCATATTTCTTTTGGCCTTCATTCAATACCAATCAACGGAGGCTCTGATCCAAGTGCTAATTTTATTAACAGGCACTTACATTCTGGACCAGGTGGTTCTGGAACCCGTCATTTTCAAAAAAGCTGTTCAACTTCATCCCCTGGTCATATTACTAGCCCTGATGTGCGGAGGAGAGCTCTTTGGAATAACAGGCATTTTATTCGCCATTCCTGCCGTCTGCATCCTTAAAGTTCTTTTGTCCGTTTTGATCGAGTGGCATCAAACCGAGTTCGGTTATCGGAAGCACTCCAGCCCCATCCCTGCCAAAGCTCCCCTGATCTAATTTTCTCAGGAACGAAAATTAGAGTTCCAGGTTCTAGGTTCTAAGTTCCAAGTTTATAAGAGAGTTTCCTTATTTAACTTAGAACATAGAACTTCGCACTTAGAACTGTTTTTATTTTGCCGGGGCAAAATAACTAATATCCAGGATAGAACCGACGCGCTTAGATTCAGGTTTGAAAACGGCCTGAACCTTGAGCCCGGTTCTGAGGTTGGCTTTAGGAACTTTTAGGAAATGAACAAAAACGGTACTGGCCCCATATAAACGGATAGCTCCCACCACGGCAGGAGTAGAAGATCGTTTGCCGTTTAATCCTACATAACAACCGGTCCAAGAAACCAGTTCCCCCTGAGGTGAAACGCTTTTGTAGTTCTGAGAAATGTTCTCGAAGCAACGCTCGCAGAAATATCTGGCAGGCACGTAAGTGGTGCCGCACGCATGGCAGGCACTTGAGAGAATCTCCCCTTTCTTTAAGGCATGCAGAAAATCGTTTCCTGCCAATCCCGCGGTATATAAATTCTTAAGAGGAAGCTGGCCTTTCAATACCATGGGTTTTTGTTTAGTAAGCATAAATGCAAAACGTATCAACTATCCTTAGATTGGTACCCAATATAAGATATCTGTTATGGCACCCTGTCTCTTGCCCTTAGGCTTCCACACGGCCTTCACTTTCATCCCTACATGAACTTTTTTCCAATCGGGACAATGAATCATGTGGAGAAAACCCATGCCCTTGCTCGCGCCATCGATTTCAATGACAGAAGGAATCTGAGGCTTCTTTATCCGCTTCATGTCCCAGGTCACAAAACAGACCGAAAATGTGTTGACACGCCCCGTATCTTTTACGTACACCCATTCGTCTGTGTCGCGAAAACACTTTTCGCAAAATATCCGGGGAGGAATCATCACCCGCTGGCATTTGTGGCACTTGCGAGCAATGAGCTTGCCTTTTTTGAGCTCCTGCAAGTAACGGCCCATGGCCTCCCCGCAATCCCAGGCGTAGTGGGCCTTAGGCTCATCCGTGAAGGTGAGCACCTTCCGAGAAACAATCTCTTCTCTGCGCGCTGTTGTCCCGATCATGCTAATTACGCCCCATCACTACCACGGTCCCCACCTGCATCAAGTCTCCCCAGGCTTGAGCCACTCCCCTCTCGGGTTTACCCGGCACCTGGCGATGGCCCGCCTCGTCCCTCAACTGCCAAAACAGTTCACAAATTTTCATCATGCCCGCAGCCGCAATGGGGTTGCCCACCCCCAACAACCCTCCCGAAGGACAGCTGGGCAAACTTCCTTTCTCACGATCAAATCGCCCCATGGCCAGATCTTCCGGGGCTTTTCCCTTATCGCAAAGCAGGAGTCCTTCCAAATGATGAAGCTCTTTGTAAGCAAAAGGATCGTAAGGCTCTGCGATGTGAATCTCTTTGCGGGGCTCCCGAATCCCTGCCATGTTGTAAGCCATACGGGCTGCATTGGCTACATATTCCGGAAAGCACAGATCCCGGTTGGTCCAGTAAGCCGTGTCCAGATTCCATCCTACTCCCTGGATCCACACCGGTTTGTCGGTGATTTTGCGCGCCTTCTCCTCCGACATGAGCACCACCGCCGCCGCCCCATCCGAAACGGGGCTGACCATAAGCCGATGCACCGGCCAAGCCAGGACCTCAGAGTTCATGACTTCTTGAAGGGTCACGGCCTTGGCCACCTGGGCAGAAGGATGGTCCAACGCATTCTTTTTATTTTTCACGGAGGCCAGGGCTATATCTTCCAATTTGAGCCCATAGGTTTGCATGTAGCGGTTCATTTCTAAAGCGAAAATCCAGAGGAGGTTTGGCTTTAAAGGACGTTCCGTGAATTGGTCAAAAATGCTTAAGAAAGCTCCTTGAGGATGGGGTTGATAGGTGGACATCTTCTCTTCGCAAACGCACAAAACCGTGTCGAACATCCCCGAAGCCACATGGAACCAGCCCTCAATGGGAGCAAACACGCCCGTGCCCCCTCCCACATAACAACGCAAGTAAGGCTTATTAAATCCACCCGAGGCCTCGCTTAGGTATTCTCCCTTCATATGGATGCCGTCAAAGGCATCCGGAGCAGTGCCATGCACCACAGCGTCGACGTCCTTTAGTTTGAGACCCGCAGAGTCCAAAGCTGCCTTGGTCGCGCCCCAAGCCAACTCCTTGGGCGTCTCCTTGGCTCTACGCACAAACTTGGTGAGCCCTGCGCCGACAACCGCCACGCGTTTCATTTACTGGTACTCCCAAACGCCGCCTCTAGATTTTGTTTCAAATCGTCCAAACCGCACGGTTTTTGAAGAAAAGATTTCACATTCGGTTCCTGTTTAAACATATCCTTAGTTGAGTTATCGAATCGAGTGGCGGTGACGATGACGATGGGAATATTTCGAGTGGCAGGCTCCGCCTGCAACAAACGGACCATTTCCATCCCTGAAATATTAGGCATCATGACGTCTAAAAGAATCGCATCCGGCAGTTCTTTCTGGGCTACGTCCAACCCCTGTTGTCCATCCCCCGCCGTAAACACCTCGTAAAGCTCTGACAGAGCCATCTGAATCAATTGGGTGAAGGCGGGATTATCATCTACCACTAAGACCTTCTTTCGATCGCCCATAATCAATTCTGGGAAAGCAAAACAGCAGCCCCCGAAGTGGTGGGAACCCCTCTCCAGCTCAAGGCGAACCCTGTGCGGACATTTTCTGAAGAACGGCCACTCAATTTACCTCCCCTAATGCGCGAAATCAGTTCAGCTACCTGGTAAAGTCCTTTGGCTTCTAAAAGATCCCCTCTACCCAAAAATCCTCCCGATAAGTTCACCCGCCAGTTATCCCCTTGCTTTTCCAATGCCTTAAGAACTTCGCGGCCTGCTCGACCGGGATCAAAAAGTCCAATCGCTTCCATGTGCTGCAGTTCTTTAAAAGCATAGGTGTCATCTAACTCGAAGAGATCGATTTCTTTGGCCGAGCCAACTCCGGCCATCTTAAACACACGCTTTGCCGCTTGCTCCGCATACACCGCGCGAGCCCAATCTCGAGATTCCAGGGTGGAAGTAGAGCTGACCCAGGAAATACCTTTGATCCACACAGGCTTGGCAGACGACTTGCGCGCTCTTTCTTCCGAAGCTACCACCAGCACCACGGCCCCATCCGCATGATCACTGGTTTCCAGTTCTTTCAAAGGCGAAAACGTAGGCTTCGAGGACATCACTCGTTGGAGAGTGATCTTTTTTCCGACACACCCTCTGTTCTTGACCGCTACCGCGGCACAACTCTCTTCCGTATTGCCGGTCTGATTTAAGAAAGTGTTCATCTCCATGCCAGCAATGAAATGAGGATTGAGCTTGAGCGGCCGGGTCCAAACCGGATCCAAGGCATAACTTAAAATATCGTTCTTGGTTTGAATATTGGAGGCTTTGCTGTGCGCTTCCACCACCACCAAATCTGCTATCCCGCTCTGAATCTGCATGAAAGCATTCCCCAAGCCCACGATACCGTCGTGAGTGATGGTATGCATGGGCTTCTGGACCGCTCCCAATTGATCCGGTGTGTACTCGTCAAATATGCTGACACCCTCGTTTAAATCTTCGGCACAGGTGACGAAAGTTTGAACTTCTTGAGGGGTGATCCCCGCTTCCCGATAGGCCTGTTTGGCCACCCCATAGGTCATCTCTTTATAAGAGACCTCAGGAGTTTTAGGACGAGGCGGGGTGACACCCGCCCCAATGATGGCCACTCTCTTCATCATACGGGTTTGATG
>JACQJM010000012.1 GCA_016205045.1 Elusimicrobiota bacterium
GTATCGCTTGGTCGCAGGCCGGAAGCAGAAGTTGCAGGCCCGGAATGGGTTATTGGGATAGGCTCTTACTCCACTGGAGTCCGCACCGTAGTCACCACCACATTTTTGAGCTCTCGAAGCGCCAGAAGCAGCTGAATTGCGGTTTGGTTGTGCAGCACGTTATGCCACGGCCTCATGGGAACAAAATGGGGAATCACCACCGTGAGGAGGTCATGTGGATCCTCTGCCTCGACTTTGCGGATATATTCCAAAATAGGTTCTGTGAGATCTCGGTAAGGAGCCGGGAGGATAGAGAGAGAAATTTCGGGAGCCAACCGAAACCAATCCTCCTTCAATTTTTGGCTCAGGTCTTCATCAAAATTGACATGGATCGCCCGGATGTTGTTTGTCAGGGACTGGGCATACTCCAAAGCGGCAACCACACCCCGGTGGATGCGGGAAACCGGAATCACGATGGTGTGTTTGAGGTTTTTGGGATCTGGTGAACGAATCGGCAGAGACAGCATCCTATCGAAATGGCTGTAGTGTCGCCTAACCGCATAGAACCAACACACCATCGCAGGAATCAGCACGCACACAATCCAAGCCCCATGGTGAAATTTACTTCTTAAAACAATCAGAAGCACCAATCCCGTGGTGAGAGCCCCTACCAAGTTGAGCAGGGCTTTCCGATAACGGAAGGGTTCACGAGATTTGAGGTGATGAACCACCATGCCCGCCTGGGACAAGGTGAAAGAAAGAAACACCCCCACCGAGTAGAGCGGAATCAAGAAGTGAGTTTTGGCAGAGAAAAGTAAAACAAGTCCCATGGAGCTGGCTGCCAGAAGCAAAATCCCGTTGGAGAAACAGAGGCGATCCCCAAGATTCTGAAGCTGCCGCGGCAAAAACGAGTCCCGCGCCATGACCGAAGCCAAGCGAGGAAAATCGGCAAAGCTGGTGTTCGCCGCTAATACAAGAATAGCCGCCGTGGAGGCCTGGAGGGCAAAATATAGCGACCCACGACCGAATATCGCTCCCCCCAACTGAGAAAGCAGCGTCTCTTTTTCTGAAGGAATCACTCCGTAGAGCCAACTGAGAATCGAAACGCCCAAAAGCAGAGTCCCCAAGATGAGGACCAACCGGCCAAGAACCTTATTGGCATTCTCTGATTCCGGGGGTTTGAAGGCCATTACTCCATTGGAAATCGCCTCGATGCCGGTCAGGGCCACGCATCCCGAAGAGAAAGCCATCAGCAGAAGAAGCAGGCTCAAAGACTCTGTCGGTCCCATAGGTGTGAGAGTCTGAGAAGAAATGATCCCGCCATGAGTAGCGATAATCTTCCCTATTCCCGAAACAATCAGGAACCCCAAGAAACCTACAAAGGCATACACCGGCGGAGAAAACAAAACCGCCGATTCTCGAATGCCGCGCAGGTTGGCCACCGTGATCACAAAAATCAAAAACAAAGCCAAATTAATTCGATGATCGTAAAATTCAGGGAAAGCAGAAGTGATGGCCTCCGTTCCCGCCGAGACGCTGACCGCCACGGTCAGGACATAATCCACCAACAAGGCCGCTCCCGCCATCAAAGCGGGCCATGCTCCCAAATTCTCCTTGGCCACGGTGTACGCCCCGCCGCCGCTGGGGTAAGATTGGATGGTCTGCTTATAGGAGGAAGCCACAATGAAAAGAAGAACCACAACGGCCCCCGAAAGAATCGGAACCCAATACAGATAAGCAGGACCTACCTTGGCCAAAGCCAATAAGATTTCATCCGTGGCGTAGGCGACCGAAGACAGAGCATCCGAGGCAAAGACGGCCAGCGCCGTCCAGTTGGTGAGTCTTTGATGTGAAAGCTCGTGGGTGAGCAGCGGCCTTCCAATAAGAAGTCTCTTGAACCAATCCATTAGGATTCCCCTTCCCGGGTGAACAGTTTAGAATTTTTTGAAAACAGCCGCTTTAAGATTCATCCCCATTCTTATTTGAGCTGCCACACCGAAACCATGGTGCGGTATATGAACTCCACAAAGCCGTTCTTATGATACCGATCAAACAACTTCCAGAGTGCACGATCGAACCCTTTCTGATCAGAAATCCCATGCACCACATAGGAGCTGGAGTGGACACGTCCTAAAAGGCTGGGCCAATCCATTTCCTGTCGGTGATCGAACTCGGCCTGTTTGAAAGAGGTAACCTGAGAAGACCGCTTGATTTTCTGGATGGTTTGAGGAAATTTCTCCACGCTCTTGTACTCCACGCTGTAAGTTTCCAAAAGTTTTTCATACTCATCCATTAGTGGGCTGCGGGACCCGATTAAGATCGGGGAGTGCCGGCTCAACACGTTTTTGGGGCCCGGCCTGCGGGATCTTACATTCCAAAACGCGGCGCACCATCCTTGAGGCTTTAGGATTCTTTTAAACTCGCGGAACGTGGATCGGATATCAAACCAATGAAAGGCCTGAGCCACCACGATGAGATTGGCGCAACCCTCCGGCAGTCCCGTGTTGCTGGAATCTCCGCAGCGGTACTCCGCTCCCCCTGCTTGGCAAGCATGCGCCAGCATATCCTCATTGGGATCCACCCCAATTACCCTAAATCCCTCGCGAACAAAAAGCCGTGTGGAAATCCCTGTGCCGCACCCCACATCCACAACGGTGGCGGGCGTTTTCACCTCGCATATTTTCAGAATCCACTTGATCGCCTTCGAAGGATAGGTGGGTCGATGCTTGTGATAGAGCTCTGCCGTTTTGGTGAATCTTTCCTTGGGATCAACCTTTAGCACCGTCATAGTATACTATCAATTCTCATTCCAGTTCCAAGGTAAATTTGATTTACCTGTACCGTAAATCTCCCAAATAACCCTTGACAAAATGTAAAGCATTCTTTACAATATGTAAAGTGTATTATACATGCAATCAAAAAATAACAAATTAAAGGTATTAAATCGTCTAAAAGTCCTTCGGGCTGAAAAAGAGATTACCCAAGAGGAACTGGCCGAAAAGGTGGGAGTCACCCGGGTCACGATCAACTGTATCGAACGTGGAGTATATCTGCCCACCCTGGAGCTGGGACTGGCCCTGGCACGATTCTTTCAGAAGCCTGTAGAAGAAATATTCATTGTGGAGGAGCCCCATGAAAAAAGTCATGTCGAAACTGCATAAGTGTATTCTTTGGTACGCTGGCTTGTTTTCTCCGGTCATGGTTTTTTACCTGTACTGGACGCGAAACCAACAGGAATTTCCAAAGGCTGGATTCCTATGGTTCATCAACCAACTCGGCTTACTCTGGATACTCTGTGTAGCTTATATTCCCCTGGCACTCTTATTCTACCGTAATTTTCGGGAATCCCTTTTGTCTCGCCTGGCCGGATTCCGGGAGAGAGACGAACGGGAGCAGTTGGTGACAGCCCACGCCTCACGAGCGACATTCCTTTTGATGCTCGCGCTTCAGATCATCCTTCTAGTTTTCAGCATGACCACGGTGGACCTGGTTCGTGATCCTAATGGACACGGGACATTGTCCATAGGAGTCGGTATAGATTCCAGTCAACACCTCAACCCCTTCTTTCTCAAACCAACTCCTCTATCACCTTCTCCCTCAGGACATCTCGAAATTCATCACTTCCTTATTCCCCCCAACCTGGCCCTGATCCTTTTGATGTTGATCCTGGTGCAGGTGGGAGCGTTCAAGCTATTCTCCCGGAGGCGCTATGAAGGAACAGCTAATTAGATGGACCTTGTGGGTGGTAATTTTTCTGACTTCACCTGCTTTCTCAAGTGAAATTTTTTCTATCACCTCTCATCCGTACTCGTATTCTCAGAAATGTCACTCGCGGTTGGATTTATGGTGCGGTAAACCTCAAGGCCGTGGAAGATGGGTAGAGATGAAATGGGCCGACCCACGCTTTGAAAGAAACGCCATCACGTTTCGATTTGGGAACTCCAATCCTTATGCCCCCTCTAAGCTAGAAATTCAAATCGGAAATGTTCTCCACGCCACCTTGTTTCTCGTTGCGCTCATCACTTACCTACTCTAAACTCCACCCTTCTAAAATCTTCGTCGGGAGGCTCCTCATTTTTTAGGTTATGGGTCCCACGGAAAGTAGTATGAAAGTCCTACTGGGAAGTAGTGCTAATGCTGGCCCTCACTAGGACCTTTGACTCATTAACATTTTATAGGCATTTTATACATTAACATCCGCAACAATGGATCCTGTGATCCTCGCGATTTTAAGATCACGCTTCACGCGTTTTCGCTACCCCCAAAAAGTCAGCGCATCTCTCCTCGTCCCAAAAAATCCTTTTAAATCACTGATTTCCTGTCTTCTTTCCTTTTCTCTGCTCCTATCCTCGTGGCCGGCCTGGTCACAAAATTCCCGCTCTTCGGTTGTTTCCCGCGCGCCCAAAATGCCGACAGCTCCTCACATCTATGAAACGACACTGCGCACTCCCGCTTCTTCTCTGTCTTCCCCAACCCGCGGTGCTCACTCAGAATCAACTCCTCTAAATTTTACATCGGCTCAGCCAGCGTTCTCTCATGCCCCAGAATCATCTCTTTCTCCCACAGCACGGAAAGTTAAAAGCGCTCCTCCCATCGTCCGCCCCACCTCCCAATTCCACAAAGAAATTGCGGAGCCATCTCTTGCCTTCCCCGATGACTCCTCAGCACGGGGCAAGACAGTTCTTTTAGTGGGCACTAAGAGTTCGCGCCCTTTCATTTTGGAAGAGGCCGTGCGAACCGCAAAGGCATTAGGATTAAGTCTATTTCTACTGGATGATCCTGAGTCGAGACCTCATTCTTCGGTGCTGGTCCCCGACTCCCACTTCATTCCGGCGCCCATCAATCAGCGGGATGATCCCACGGTCAATGCCATTGTAGAAACGGTGTTCCAGCGTACAGATGGACCCAAGATCGATGTGGTGGCAAGCTTTATCCCTCAATACGCCAAGCTGACCGGAAGATTGACCGATCGGCTCAAAGCGGCAGGTATCCCGGGATTGGCTGTAGCCGCGGCGGATGATAAAACCGAAACACGCAGAAAACTCAATGCCATTTCGGAAATGACAGTTCCCTTCCGCAAAGTGATTAGCGCCAAAGACGCTCGCCGCGCTTACTGGGAATTGGGAGGTGGGAAGTTCGTGCTGAAGGTTATCCGCGGTGAAAATAGCCGCTTCATTGTTTTGAATATTGATTCCGAAGAAGCTGCGGAAAAAGCTTATCGGCAGCTCGATAAAGATATCAAGGCTTTCGTCTCTCGCCCGGAGGCTAAATTCACCACCTTCAGCCAGCACCCTGGAATCATGCTTGAAAAAATGCAAGAGAAAGTTCCGGGCAGCGAAGAGGTTTCTGTGGAAACGATCATGCAAAATGGCCAAATAGCCTTCGCTATGGTTTCCGATACCAAATCCATAGGCCATCAACAGGAGTTGGCGGGAGGGAGCCTGACATTTCCTTCCCAACAAGATGACCTGGCCAAACAAGCCTACATTAAAGCTGCCGGACAGGCACTGAAGGTTTTAGGCTTCGAAAATGGAAACGCACGAGTAGATGTGATGAGAACCGCCGATGGTCCACATGTCTTAGAAATCAATCCTTTTATGGGTGGGGCGGCCATTTGGAAATGCATCTATAGCTTGACCGGTATGAGCCTCGTGGAACAGGGATTGCGTTCCCTCCTCGGACTAAGGGTAGATCCGGGGCGGCCTCCCAAAGGAGTTGTGGATTATCGCTTTATGGCGGCTCAACACAGTGGTCAATTTGAGATCGCTAAAGGCTTGGAAGAAGCTGGCCGACTGCCAGGAATTGAGCAGGTCCAGATGTTCGTCAAACAGGGCGACACCATAGTAGCCGCAGAAGGCAACAGCTATGAGGAAGTGGGCGAAATTATCGGGAGGGGTTCGAGCCTCCGCGAGGCCATGGTCGCCACACTCACCGCTCTGCATGGGATCGTCTTGCACATACGCCTTCCGGACGGCGCCGTGGGATTGCAGCCGGGAAACTATCTGCAGCCAGAAATAGAGGAAACACAAATCCCCAACTCCCGCTCACAGGCATCTAAAACTCCAGGCTTGTTCTCTAAGGTGGTACTCGGATTTTTCTCTACATTCATTCTCGTCTCAACGGTGGCGGAGTCCACTTCTCTGGCCGTCTCACAAATGACCCAACCTCTTCAACGGGGCTTCATGGCCCTGGCCCTTTTGACGGGCGTTAGCTATGCCGCCTACACCTTGGGCAGCTTCTTGGGCGGGCGCTGGGTGGATAAATTTGGAATCAAACGCTCTTACCGCACGGTGCTTGTTTTTAGGACTTTGGTGTGGACCACTATAGCCATTCTTTATAACCCCGCTACCGGAACTTTACCGTTAGCCGCGTTGGTAACCTTATTCAGCCTGGATTACTTTGCCCACTCCATCGGTCGCATTGCTGAACACAAACTGCAGGTGGCTTGGTTCCATAACTCTCCCACCCACTCCAGCCGATTCGGAAGCTTCCGTGATTTCATCGAGTATGGCACCGTTTTTATTGCCTCCGCCCTGGGTCTCCTGATCGCCCTCCATGGGTTCGGGGTGGTGATCTATCCCGCCCCCCTTGCCTTCGGCGTGGCCGCTTTGGTGAGTTTTTTTCTGGCCCTGCCAGCCACCTCCCTAAAGGAAAAAGTTAATTGGAGCGCTGGGTTCAAAACTATATTTAAAAACTCAAGTATCGCCAAACCACTCGCGGGTTACATCCTGATCACCAGTTTTCTGTACATGATGTACTACATTATCGCCACAGCCTTTGGAGCTTATGTGGCGGGATCCCCCCAACATGCCGCTAAGATCTCCGGCTCTCTTACGGGTATTTATGGCGTGGGGGCTCTGCTGGGAGCCTTGACCACCGATTGGATAGGCCGGCGCATCGATAAATCTACCAAAAATCTTCCCGAGGCTCAGAGAGCCGAGAGCAGCCGGACACTGTACACTCAAAGCGCCATCAAATCTTTGAAATGGGCCGCGCTGGGCCTGGTGGGCACTTGGTTCTTCATCAGCCGCACCCAGATAGTTTCTTGGGCATGGCCACTATTCCCGATTTCTCCCGCCCTGTTGTTGATTGGGTTTACGGCTCAGATTGCCTCTATCCACATGGACACCATCATGAAGGATCGCATCCCCAAGCAGGATAAAAATTTAGCCGGAGGTATTTTAGGAGCTATCCGCACACTGACCTATTTTTCTTACGTCCTAGGCTTTTTGATATGGGGAGGGCTTTTCGCACTGTGGGGTCCAAAAACATTTTTCCTATTTGCGGCTTTCTATACGGGGGTAGCCATCACTTATTTCTGGTTGGCCCGCTCTCTTAAAAACGCTAAATAAATATCCATGCGCACCCTGAACAAACCGTTGCGGTACGGGTTGGCCTGCTTACTTTTTAGTTCCATGCTTCTGAGCAGCTCCGTTAATGCCAGCATCTACCTGGTGCGCCATGCGGAGAGAATAAGCCAAAAAGACGACGCCTCCTTACTTTCCCGGCAAGGAAAGAAGCGCGCCAAAGTCCTTCAACACGTGTTGTCCTCAGTGAAACTCACGGCGATCTACTGCACCGAGTATAAGCGCACACAACAAACCGCCGCCCCTGTCGCTGAAGCGCAACATCTCCCCCCGACCATCACCAACTCGGAAGACATCAAGGGGTTGGCCGAAAAGTTAAAAGCGGTTCCCATTGATGAGGATGTCCTTGTGGTAGGCCACACCGACACAATCCCCGACCTTCTCAAGGAACTGGGAGCGCCGCCCATCCCCATCGCGAAAACGGACTACGACAACCTCTTCATCGTTACTCCTCGCAAGGAACAATCTCCCCAGTTTCAACGGCTCCATTATGGGGAGGACTCCGGCCCATCTTCTCAGCCGGCGAAACCTTAGAATTTTTAGGCGGGCTTTGCAGAGGTGACCAACTGACCGCAAGCACCCTCAATGTCCTGTCCCAGATTTTTGCGGATGGTTACCTTGAGGTCTTGCTCCATTAGGAATTTTTTGAACCGGGAAGCCTGTTCCCGCGAGGCAGGCTGATGAGCCGTATCGGTAGGGTTCCACACAATCAAATTGACATGCATCAAAGAAGCTGGTCCCGTCCGACGCACAAATTGAACCAGCTGCCGGGCGTGCTCAGGGCCGTCGTTTTCATCCCGCAAGAGAACATATTCCAAAAAAATCTTTCTGTTGTTATGGGAAAAGTAGCGCCGCAAACTTTGAGAAAGAACTTCTAAAGGATAGGCCTTATTCAAGGGCACCAGCCGGGTGCGCAGAGCATTATTGGCCGCGTGCAGAGAGAGGGCGAGGTTCACCTGTTTTAATTCTTCCGCAAACCGATCGATTCCGGGGACGACTCCTGCCGTGGAGACCGCAATAGAGCGGTGGCCCAATCCAAAAAGATGCGGGTCGGTCAATTGCCGTATGCTCTCTTTTACCGCATCGAAGTTAAGCAGAGGCTCGCCCATGCCCATAAACACCACATTGGAGATATTGGCTTTCAAGTTCAAATGCCGGATGTGCTGTTTCCAGAAAAGCACTTGATCCGCAATCTCTTCGGCGGTCAAGTTTCTCAAAAAACCCATGAGTCCCGTGGCACAGAAACTGCAGGCCAAGGCACATCCCACCTGGGAAGAGACGCAGACGCTCCAATAGCCCGGCTTAGGCTGCATAAGAACCGTCTCGATCCTCTTCCCATCCGTCAAGTCCACCCTCGCCTTATAAGTTCCCCCATCCCGAGACGATTGAACCGCGGAGACTCGAAAGGAGAGCAAAGGGAATTCCGCTGAGAGGCATTCCCTAAGACTCCGGGGAAGAACGGTCATCTCAGCAAACGATGGGATCCCTTCATAGACAGATTCCAGGACCTGCCGGACGCGGAAGGACGGTTCTCCCCGCTTTTGCAAATAGTCAGATAAGGATTGAAAATTCATTCAACGAACGGAAGTTTGATCGGAGGAAGACTCTGGGTCGCCGGGGACTCTCAAGACGGACATGGGCATCCTCATCCGGCGCTGGAGATTTTTTGATAAATCCTGCGCATCTTTGTGAAAATCATCCGGAGAGAAATTAGGATCGCTCTTGATTTTTTGCAACACTTCGCCTGGGTGTATTCCCCAACTCTTTGCCAAATAACCAAGGACAATGTTTCTTAACTCCACGACCTTAGGACTCGGCAGTATCTGAGAGGTAGCGATCCCCAACAAGGCCAATTGAAAAATCCCCTTAAACCATCGCTCCTTATCTTGAGAGTCCGTCAGCAATTGAGTTGCTTCTTGCAGGAGCAATCTTACCCATTCCGGACTGGATCCTAAATATAGTGTTTCCGCAAACCGAATGCGAGAATCACGGCGGCTCACTATCCTAAGCATATATTCCGCGAGATCTTTGGCCAAGGCCGCATTGATCCCGGCCAAACGAAATGTAGCCGCGAGCCTCGACACATCGCGCGGCACCGCATGGACATTCATGCAGTTGGGGCAAAGCCCCGCTAACTCAAAATTGCCGTGAATCAACCGCCGCAGAGCCAGAGGGCTGACTCTTTCAAGAACTTGTGAAATTTGAGCCCGGGCTTCTTCCGGAACTTTTTTCCCTTGAGCATACGCAGTCAAATGTTCTATGCCTTTTTTTAAGTCGGGATCTCCCGTTCTAGTCAAAGTGGCCCTAAAAAGTTCGGGGGTGTTCTGGATAAGCCAATACTCCAAATCCATCCAGGACATGGAGCGCAGTTTTTCCACATCCAGCCCCTGAAGAAATCTCAGCATTCCCCCTTCTCCTTCTTGCTTATAAAGTCTATGCCAAAAATAAAGCGTGCCGTGAGTGTAGTGATTTTTAGCCTTTCGAAGATATTCGTAACGCTGCTTTCTCCAGGTCCCCAAATCCTCCACATCCTGGTCGGTCAACCCTAAAAAGAAACGCTCCTCAATGGCCTTGTCCATCATCAACATTTCCATCATCACCGCAAAGCCTTCCGTCATCACATGGTAGGCAGTGGGTTTCCCCGCCACAGAAGTTTCCTGCTCCTCGGGCACGATCACCTCATCAAAAATTCCGTGAGCATACTCGTGAAAGAGAGTAATTAGTGCCTGAGTCTTCTGTTTCGTTAAAGACCGTGGGTCTAAACGTCGGGATTGAGTGAATACGGTTTTTTGACGGCGCTCCTCATTGGCTTCAATATCAAATTTATCCCCCATAAAGATGATTTGATGAAGACCGTGGTGATCTCGAGCATGGCCCGCATTTTTATCCTGGGTTTGAAGGTACTGAACCACTAAAGGAAACTCTCTGTAGAATTGAGGAAAGAACTTTTGATAGAGCCACTGTACCCGGGACGTGGTCTCCATTAAAAAACGATCGCGGATGAATGAAAGTCCTTGCTCCTCCAAGAAATCTACAACGCTGGAAGCATATAGAGGAGAGATGGGCATATCGAAATAAATAGCCATCTGTGCAGGACCCGCTATGGAAAGTTCGCGAATTAAATCTTCTTTGTCAAGAACCGACAAATTATCTTTCCCTCGGCGCCCATACAATTGAACTACAACATCCGCCAATCTTCTCCTGCGTAAGGACTCCTTGAGTCTCTGTTGTCGTTGCTCTTCTCGCGACATCCCGGCATCTCCCAAGGTTCTTCCTTCATATCTAGGAAGATCAAAACTTGCCTGGGTGAATTCCAGAAGGAGTTGGTCGTCCTGAAGAACTTCCCCGGTTACTTTTCGAGTCAAATCAATGATAGGTTGTCGATTTTCTGGAATCTTCCAGTAAGAAAGAGGTCTTTGGTTCACCCCTATTTGCAACAGCTCGAATCCCGGGATTTGAGACAAATCCTTACGATTAAGAGGGGGGGCCACCTTTCTCCCCCACAGATGCGTCACCTCTCCCACCGGGACCCTGGCGGCTTCACCTGCAATCAGTGGTCTCTTTATAATCCCCGGCTTACGAGAAGGTATCTGGGGCCCAGAAGCCTCGGGCCCACCCTCTCCCATCTGTTTGGCCGCTAAAAACCAAGCCATGTCTAAACTGACTTGGGGGGAGATAGGTTCTCTCTCCGACTCTGTTCGGCCTAAAGAATCAAGAACAGCCCCCTCAAATTCTGTGGGAACACCCTTTTTCTCATTCCAGTCAGGGACAAGTACCACTCTTCTGGACGAAGGTGAAATGAGTCGGGGTTGAACCCCCGGAACGATTATGGTTTTACGATCTGTTAAATGAGGTGCCGGAAGCGAGAGCGAGTAATTTACTGGAGGGTTCGACAAGGAAACCGGTCTCCAAATTCCATCTTGGAGGATGTACCCAGCCGAAGCGGAATACCCAGGACTGCGTACCGGTACTGCGGGGGAAGCGGGGGATCCTACAGGTTCCGCTCTAAACTGAGCGTCAGCCTTGGGGACCCACCCCGAAGGCAGAAGTAAATGGAGACACAAAAATACGGCAAGACATTTTCTCATTATTATATATCCTAACAGAAACCCCTCTTGTGCAAGGTGTCTTTAGTCCTAACAGAAACCCGCTTTTAGACCTACTCAGGAAGGAACAAAAGTCCTAGGGTGAAAAGTGGGCGGAGCTTGATTCCTGAGGAGTTATTCACCGATCGAGTGTCTCAAACTAAAATAAGAAGTTGTTGTTCCGAAGAAGCGGGTGAGCAATTTGCTTTTTGAGGTGAGTGTTGCGCCGAGAATTTCTCCCCGTCTAAAGCCTGGTTGGCCATATGGTCTGCAGATTTATTTTGCTCTCTAGGAATGTGGGTCAGACTTACCTTCTTAAAATGACGCACCCACTGACGGATTTTCTGCATAAATTGAGCCAGTTCGGGCTTTTTAATGCGATAGGACCCCTCAAACTGCCGCACCAAGAGCTGCGAATCCGAATAAATGGAAAGCTCCGTCCCCTTGAGGTTTTTGGCAGTTTCTAAGGCCGTCAGGAAAGCCGTGTACTCTGCCACATTGTTGGTGCAGAACCCCAAGCACTTTCCAAATTCCCGGACCACCTTTCCCCGGGCATCCTGGATCACCACTCCCACGGACCCGGGCCCAGGATTTCCACGGGAAGCTCCGTCTATAAAAATTTTGAGTTTCATTTCATTCACTCAAAAGACTAACCCCAAACCCCCAATCCCTAACCCCTGGCATTAAGGTAGGTATAGTATTCTCTGGCAGTTGTCGCAGACAACGAACCCTTGTCCTTTTTTCACATTGACCACGGTTTGAGGGGTGAGGGTCATGTGGCATCCTCCACAGTTATCTGCTCTCACCGGGACTAAGGCCACCCCATTCTTTTTAGAGCGGATCTGGTCGTAGCGACCCAACACATCGGAAGAGACTTGGGTGGCCATGGCTTCCCTCTCTGTCTGCGCCGTAGCCAGGCGCTTCTCCAAATCCTGTTTTTTAGATTCCAGTTCCTGAATTTTTTGAGCCACCTGGGTCTCAATTTCTTTCAATACCTGCTGCTCTTTCTTTTCCTGCTGGGCCACTCCATCCAACTCTTCAAAAATGTTCAAAATTTCATCTTCCAATTTAGTTTTCTGAGTTTTGTCGCTCTCGATCTCGGTCAAAAGAGCTTTGTAGGCCTCATTACTTTTGATCTTATTCAACTCCAGGTGGTGCTTTTGAATTGCTTCTTCGCTAGAAACCAGTTCCCCTTCTTTTTGTTTCCGGGCCAGTTGAAGTTGAGTGACTTTTTCCTTTAATACGATGAACCTGCCTTTTTCCTCTTCAAGGCTTGTTTTTAGACGAGCCGCCTCGGAAGGAACGTTTTTGAGTTCGGTCTTGAGCTTATCAACAACCTTATCCTTTTCCTGAAGAGCGATGAGAGCGGTGAGACCTTCTTTGGTGAGCGTAGTCATGTCGCAATAATGATATTGGTCAGTAAAGGATTTGAACCTGTGAC
>JACQJM010000113.1 GCA_016205045.1 Elusimicrobiota bacterium
CCCTCTCCCCTGGCCATATAGGAAAAGGGGCCAGGGACCATGCGAAAAGATTTTCTCAATACCTGGCGCATATAGGGCGCCAGGTACCTGCGGTAAGGTCGTACTTCCTTTTCCGCGGGTATCGCAAGGCCCACAAGGGGAGAGGGATAAATACTAGAACGGCAATCCCCCTCTCACCAACTCCATCACCATGGGAGCCAACATCAAAATAAATACCGTGGGAAAAATGAAAATGAACAGTGGGATCAACATTTTGGTGGAAGCTTGAGCGGCCATTTTTTCGGCCCGATTAAGGCGCCTAAATCTCATGTCCGTGGAAAAATTCCTCAAGAGGTCTACCAAGCTGGTTCCCAGCTCGTCCGATTGGATGATGAGCCCCACGAAGGAACGCACTTCCTGAATCCCCGTCCTTTGAGCGAATCGCCGGAGAGCCTCCCGCCGGGAATACCCTAACTGGACCTCCTTTAAGGTTTTTTCAACTTCCTTTTCCAGTTCGGTCTTGCGGTAAGAGGTCTTTAAGATTCTATCCAGAGCGGACATATAATCCAGTCCGGACTCGATGGTCAAAGCCGCCAAATCCACCAGCGCCGGGAAATTTCTAAGCACCTCTCCCTGGCGTTTTTGGATTTTCCCTGAAAAAATCACATCGGGGATGAAAAAGCCCAGGGGCATGAAGATCAAGGCCAAAGGACTGTAGGTCATTAAAAATGTAAACGCCAGCAACCCCAGGGCCGCCCATTTTTTGTAGCGGAGCATTTGAAGAGGAGTGGGAGAAACAGGGCTTCCCATAAGCAAGTAGGTCTCCTCCAAGCGCGGCTTAAGGCCTAAACGATTCAACAGCCACACATCCAATTTAGCCAACAAGCCTTTCTTAGACTCCAGAGCGGCGAAGCTGGAGCTTTCGCTGAGTTTGCTGGAAGTCAACTTGGACAGAACTTCTTGAGAATCTTCAAACCCTAACGCCACAAGCCGGCGGACGGCGGTGTATAGAGCGATGCTGCCACCGCAGGCCAACCCATTCATCACGAGATCCCAACTGGTCATACGCGAATATTCCCCAAGGATTTGACCACTCTCATGCCGATCGCAATCCACCCCGCACAGAATAACAAAACAAATACCCCGATGGGAGTAAAATAAAACTTGGCCATGACCGGGCCCTGGAACATGAACATAATGGCCAGCATGATCCAGGGCATCACTCCCACCACGATCGACTGGATTCTCTGTTGAGCCGTCAAACTCTTGGTCTTCTCCTCCAGTTTCCCTTCTTCGCGGATATTCTCTATGATGCGATCAAAAATTTTGGTGAGGTTGCCCCCCACTTGCCTCTGGATCACAATGGCCTTGATCATATAAGACAGCAACCGGCTTTCCACACGCTCCTCCAACCCTTCCAAGGATTTTTCAAAAGGAGTTCCCAACTGATAATTGCGAATAACCAGGCCAAATTCATCGGAGATGGGAGGCAACAGATCGCGATGAACCATCTCAAACGCCTGGACGATGTCCAAACCCGATTTGAGGGCATTGCCCATCAAGATCAGAGCATCCATGAGCTGGGTTTCAATCTGTTTGCCCCTTTTTTGACGGATGTAGTTCAAGACCCATTCGGGAGTCTTAAGTCCCAAGAAAAGGCCGGCCGCCGAAAAAATAAGAAAACCAAAGAAGTTCAGGGTCAAGAGTCCCATCAAGGAAAACAATAGAAAAGGAGCCAGGACCAGATATTTGATCTTGATCTGAACAAACTGCCGATTGAATGCTTCGGCCCACTGGCCGCTGCGAACCATGTACCTTTCGGTGTATTCATGCACCCTCGGCAACTGGCCGAACCTCCAAAAAGCCAACACCATAAACAGGGTTCCCAGACCCGGCAACACCCAAGGCAGAATGGCCGCCGCCGAACTGGGGCCTTCGGGTTGTCCCCGAGGTCCGCGCGGGGCCTCCATTAGTTGGTAAAAAGCATTATCCGAGAGCGCCGCGATCGCCACGGCCGCCTGGGCATAAGCTCCAGGCTTGGTGCTGGAAATGGCGTCCGCGATGGACTCCATCTCTTTCATCGCCAGATCTAAGGCCGCCAAGATGGATCTTCCTCGACCCCCCAAGGAATCTTTCATAGACCAATCGACGATGTCTCTCTTCCCCTCTCTTTTCCTGTGCTCGGCACGATACACGCGGTCCAAAGACATCTGAAGCTTGACGCGATTTTCCGCGTACTCCTTGACCAAAAGCCCCGGCGGGATTCCTGCTCCCTCGGCCTCGGGGGGAAACGATTTCTTGGTGATCTCAAAAAACTCATACAGGACAGAAATGGGCGTCTGCCACAGTTTGGCCTCACTCAAAACGCCCTCTTGAGGATCCTGCCACACGGGATGGTTCACCATCTTGGGCAGCACCTCATCTATCCATTTGGGCATATGGATGGTTTCATCTTTCTTGCACACCTTGCTGTCTCTTAAAAGATTGTAGTGGGCGATCTGATTACGACTGGGATTTTCGGGGGACAGATAAAAGAAGAAAAGCTGAGCTCTCTTTTGGGCGCACAGAATGGTCTGCATCTGGCTGTTGTTAAAAACAAGAGCCATGGAAATTGAAGGAAGGCTGAGAAAAACCCCCCCTAGCAGAAAAAATATTTTTTTCTTTACCATTGAGTCGTTGTTTTTTGTTTCTTTTGTTCTTGGTTCAAGAAAAGCTCCTTGGGAACCTGTATCCCCTTGGTTCCGAAATCCGCATAAAACTTAGGCAGGGTCCCGGTCGCCTGATACTCTCCCACCACATTGCCGCTGCCGTCCACTCCGGTCTGCACGTACCGGAACAAGTCGTTGGCCTGGATGGCATTCTCCTCACGCCCCACAATTTCGGTAACCGCCGTGATCTTGCGGCTTCCATCCGAGAAACGGGTGAGCTGCACGATCAAGTGAATGGCGGAACAAATCATCTCCCGCAGCGCCCAAATGGGAAGATCGGCTCCGGCCATGAGGCACATGGCTTCCAAACGGGTCAGGGCATCCCGGGGAGTGTTGGCATGAATGGTGGCCAGAGAACCCTCATGGCCGGTGTTCATGGCCTGGAGCATATCCAAGGCTTCCGCCCCACGGCACTCTCCCACCACGATGCGGTCCGGTCTCATGCGCAAACAGTTTTTTACCAGATCACGGATGGTGACTTCCCCCTTTCCCTCAATATTGGCGGGACGACTTTCCAACCGCACCCAGTGCTCCTGCATGAGCTTAAGCTCCGCCGTATCCTCCACGGTGATAATGCGCTCATCTCCCGGAATATAAGAAGAAAGCAAATTTAAGAATGTGGTTTTACCGGTGCCCGTTCCTCCGGAGATAATGATGTCTTTACGGAGCTTAACGCACGCTTCCAAAAACTGCAATACCTCCGCGGTGACGCTTCCCTTGGCGATCAGATCTTTGGGACCGTAAGGCTTGGCCGAAAAGCGGCGGATGGTCAGTGTCGGTCCGGAGACCGCCAAGGGAGGGATTATGGCATTGACACGCGAGCCATCCCGAAGCCGCGCATCCACCAAGGGAACCGATTCATCGATGCGCCGGCCGATGGGAGCCACAATACGCTTGATCACCTGAATAATCTGCTCCTCATCCCGAAAACGATACCCCGTCAAGGTCAGTTTGCCTCCCCGTTCCACATAGACGCGGTCCGGGGCATTCACCATGATCTCGGTCACGGCCGTATCGCGCATCAACTCCTCCAGGGGGCCCAATCCCAATATCTCATCTAAAAGTTCCGTCAAAAACCGGGTGCGCTGATCCCGCGAAATTTGCAGGCCGGATTCGCGCTGCAATAAGGTATCGGCGATCGCCTCCACATTCTGCCGAAGTTCCTGGTTCTGATCGGAGTTGTCGGAAATGCGGATGCGCTGCACCTCCAAAGCATGGACCACTTCCTTGTGGACTTTTTGCTTGAGTTCATCCCAGTAAGGAGGATTCTCGGTGAGCCGAGCAGAGGAGGTTCGGGAAGAGCGTGTGGCTCCCGAGCCCTCCACCGGAACAGAAGACCTCCAGAGAAGGCCGGATCCTTGAGTGAACTCGGCCGAGGAAACAGAAAGGTTCCACTGGCGCTCCATCGGTTTTAGCTCCACCAACCGTCCCAGCAGGATTCGAAGGGCCTTTACCCAATCCGACTGCGCCTGTTCCGCGACCAGAATCCTCTGCGTGTTGGCAAACGCCGGCAGAGCATCCTCCCAGGGCAAATAGGCTAGGACTTTTTTTTGAAAAGACTGAAAAAACTTCTCCACTTCGCGGGGGTGCAAAGCCCCGGGCAAGTTGTGCTGGTTGATCACCACATCAAATCTCTCCAAGGCGAAATGCAGTTCGCGAATTTCTTGGAAAAGATTTATGGTAGCTTCAAAGTGGGAGCGTTGAGGCAGAGACACCCAAAAAACCAGGTCCGAAATATCAAAGGCGAACACCTGCATGGGGAAATAGGGGTCGACATCCAAAAAGAGGTCATACGATTCCGAAAGGCTGGCCAGAACGGGAAGGACCAAATCCGGAGAAAGTTTTTGCATGTCGGCGCGCTTGGTGGCAAGAGGAAGAACTCCTACTCCCCAAGAAGACATGGGGATCTTTCCCTTAATCAGGCGGCCCATGACACTGATGGATTCCTTGCCTACGGTTTGAACTAAGTCGGCGATGGAAGGAGGATTCAAGTTCAGCAAAAAGCTGTGTTCTTGACGGCAAAGAGGATCGAGGTGGACAATGAGGACGTTGCGGTTTTGGATGCCGGCCCAAGCCAGGGCCAAATTTAGGGTAATAGTGGATTTACCGACCCCTTCCTTGGGGCCGGAGAAGGCGATGACGCGAGGAGCCCCGCTGTTTTCCGTGGCGGGGCGAACCACCTTCGGGGAGGAACCATCCATATCATTTCACCATTTCAACGGTCACGAACAAAAATAGGGAGGATTGGTCCTCCAGAATATCCGAGGTGGTGAACAAAAGCCCCAACAGAGGAATACGACCCAGGAAAGGCACCCGAGTCTTGGTGACGTTCTTGGTGCTCCGCTTTAACCCTCCGATCACCAATGTTTCTCCCGATTTGAGTTCCACTTCGGTCTGTATCTGCCGTGTGATGATTGAGGGAACGGATACATTCTGGATAGTGACGGGCTTAGAAAAATCGGGATTGGAAACCTCCAGTTGCAACTGCACATTGATCGTTTCCTTCTGTTTGGATAAGATGACCGGCAGCATGTTTAAAATAATCCCGAACCGCTTCAAGTCCACCCCCACGCCTTGGTTATTGACCGTGGGAAAGGGAATTTCACCCCCCACCACAAAATTGGCCTGAGTTCCGCTTTTGGTGATCACCTTGGGGTTGGCCAAAAACTGAGCCTTTCCTTCCGTCTCCAGAAGTCTGAGCGTGGTGGTCAGGGCTGTCTTGCGGGCAAACTCTCCTAGACGAATAATCCCCGGGATCTCTTTCTCCTGAAACTCCAACAACTGATTCCAGCCAAATCCTTTTTGGGTTTGCACGGAACCAGAAATCTCCACAATATCCGCACTGACCGCCACCAGGTCCGGGGTGGCAGCCCAAACAGAGCCAGCAATGAGCGATGAGGGATGAGGGATGAGTATAGACAAAACGACAACTCGCTTCCAAATTTTTCTTATGAACTTATAGTTTTCCATAGTATTGCTCCATCCAAGAGCTGTTTTATCGGAAAAACTCACACCACATCCCTCTTCTCTCATCTCTATCTAAATAGTTTTCTAAAACTAGCCATCTCCATGGGATGCATTTCCACATCCCCTAATCCGCGAACGACCACCGTGGGTTCCCCCTGCTTGGTGGCCAACGCTAAGTACTGCGCTTCATTGGGGTTCAACGCCAAACTCAACACCCCTTTCTCAGAAAAAGCGTCCAAATTTTGTTCCGTTCCTTTTTTGGCTTGGGCCTGGCTGGCGCTCATCCCTTGTCCCAAGTTGATCCCCACTCCCAACACCAAGACATTCTGCAAAATGGTGGCGGTGACCTTTTCCTTGCGGCTGTCCGCCATCAACGCATCGAATGTCACCAAGATATCCACGCGATCCCCAGGCTTAATGAGTTGAAGGAATTCATGGTCTACGCTTAAGACCGATCCCCGATAACCGGGAGGAACCTTGACCGACAACCCTGCCTCAGGGCTCAAGCTCATTAAGGAGGATTGAGTGATCTGATTTCCCTTAGGAACTCTCACCTGGGTGACCAAATTGGACACCAAGCGAATATCCGAAGGAGATTTCACCTCATACCCATCCATCTGCATAAACTTACGAGGCATATTGACCACCTCAACCAAGTCTTCTTTCAGCACCGTTCGGGCCGGAAGATCCTGCTTGGCCACGATCACCTGCACCGTTTCGTAAGTTTTGGTGGCCGACTGTTCCCAGCTGGTGACAATCATGAAATAGATCATGCCCGCCAGAGCGGCCAGAATCAGGGGGATCAAGGCTCCTTTCTTTTCCATGTTAGATTTCTACTCCATCTTATTCTACTCCCCTCCCTCTTTTCCTCCCCACCCGTGGGGGAGGGATGGGTGGGGGGCTACTGAAAGAACGGCTTCTCGATAGGCATACGCAGGTTCACAAAAATTACCCGCGTGTTGCTGGCGATGGATTTTTTAACACTCCCCAGGCCAGGATCCGCAGAAAGCAAAAGACCCGTTCCAGGAAAAATCAACTTAACGGGATAACGCACCGTCAGCAAAAGATCTTCATTCCAAGCGTCCGCCTGGCGATCAAAAGTCGTTTTTTCTGCGCGGACTTCCTCCAAGGTGATCTTATTGCAGATGGAAGGTTTGAACATCTGGCATTTGACGCTTTCCATCTTTGCCTTGGCTCGTCCCATGTCCACCTGGGCAGACCGATCGCCCTTGGAAGGTCCGGCCACCAGAGAACCAATGCGGGCCATCTCATAGGCGGCGTGGTGGATAACGATGGTCTGGAAAGCCAAGTGCCCAATTTCCATGATAAAGAAAACAATCAGCATGAAGACAGGAAGGATGAGCAGGAGTTCGACAACGACCTGTCCCGTAAAAGACAGTTCCAAGTTCGAAGTTCTAAGTTGGGAATAGGAACGGCGGGCAGAAAAAAGCCCTCTCGAACTCAAAAAGGCTCTTGAGTTCTCAAGAGGGCTAAATCGTTTATTACGATTAGTTATTGATTCCCGGAGTTGGAGCCGAGACTGCTGGCGGCCCCCGTGATCATTCCTTGAATCTGGCCAAAAAGACCCGGCATAAACTTCTTGAGCGCCATTCCGGCCACGAGCACCACGCCCACCACCACCGTGAGCATCAACAAGTACTCGACGGTGTTCTGCCCCCTCCTCCTGAGAAGTCTCAATGAGGGGGCGGTCCCATTCGTATTTCTGTCGGAATGGGGCTGACCAAGCCGGTTCCTTAATAGTATTTTCATGATCA
>JACQJM010000114.1 GCA_016205045.1 Elusimicrobiota bacterium
GTTCTATCGGGGTCGTGATAAGCGGATATCCTTGATGGCGGGAACCGGACTGGGATTGACTATTTGTAAATCCGTGGTGGAAAAACACGGAGGGAAAATTTGGGCTGAGTCGGAGCCTGATCGTGGCTCCCGCTTCTTTTTCACGTTGCCCGTAGTAAAGACGGAAGAAAAAGTGACATCCTCTGGTCGCAACACTAGGAGATGAAGTGGTTCGTGGGACTGCTGGTGATTATGAGTGGCGGCTGTGTCTCTGCTCCACAACCTTATGTTTCTGCCCAGTTTTACTCGCAGATTCCACGCAGCGTGGCGGTGCTCCCTTTTGAAAATCAGTCGCTAGACTTAATGGGACCTGAAATGTTGAGAAAAATGACGGTCCAAAGATTGGGATTTTGGGGATATACGATCGTGCCATTGGAACAGAGCGATGCCAAGCTTCAGGGAATGGGAATTACGGATGGGGGCCAATTAAAATCACTCTCACCCCAGGAAATAGGAAAACAGTTAGGCGTGGAGGGACTTTGTTACGGAACCGTGGAGCAGTTTTCTTTTCAAAATGTCGGTTTTTATCTCAAACGCAGTGTAGGGGTACGGCTAAAGTTGGTGTCCGCTTTGTCGGGGGAACGATTGTGGGAAGGATCTGGAGAGGCGAGGGTTGTTGAGGTGCACGGGAAAAAAGACAAAGCAGAGAGAGCGTTTGTTAGAGGATTGGCGCAGAAAGCGGCCGAGAATATGTTTAAATCTCCTCTGAAGCCGGAAGCGAATGAAGCACTGGATCGGTTATTTCTAAAAATTCCTAGGAGGCAATAATGCAAACAGTTCGAAGTCCGATGTTCGAAGTTCGAAGTTGGAAGATAAGCTCAAGAAAAAAGAATTTTTTATTTTTTGGAACATGCGGCTTACTGCTCACCGCTTTTATTGCTTGTGCTCCCAGGACCACGGTGAAAAGGGAACAAGCGATGTCCGTTCAAGAAACAGAGAAGGTAGAATCGAAATATACCGGACCCAGACGTCGGATCGGGGTGGTTGATTTTGCTAACAAAACTGCGTATGGCCAATCTCGGCTGGGAGAAGCTGCTTCGGATATTTTGATCACGGAATTAGCCAAATCAGGCAAGTTTATTGTGATAGAAAGAAGCAAGATGAACCAGTTGATGGAAGAACAGAAGTTGGGAGCTACCGGGGCCATCGATGCTCAAACGGCAGCGAGGGTCGGAAAGATTTTAGGACTCAATGCGGTGGTCACGGGAGCCGTTTCTCAATTTGGAGTCAAGACCGAAGGTTCGGATTACCTTATCAGCCAATCCAAGCGCCAGATAGCGGAGGTGACGGTGGATATTCGGGTGGTGGATGTCGAGACGGGCCAAGTCCTTCTGGGAGATTCGGGAAAAGGGGTTTCCAAAAAAGGTTGGGGAAGTTTTTTGGGCATGGGAACCAAAGGGGGCTACGATGAAACGTTGGAGGGAGACGCCCTTCGAGCCGCCATTGTTCAATTTGTTGACAACATCATCTCTCAGGTAAATAAAAAACCATGGTCTTGCCAGGTGGCGGAGGCGATTGGGAATCAGCTATATCTAAATGCGGGTCAGGATTCCGGGCTTGAACCGGGGATGGTCTTGGAATGTTTCCATTTAGGAAGAGCGATTAAAGATCCTTCCAGCGGATTGATCATCGGTCACGCGGAGGATTTTTTGGGCAAAGCCAAAATCTCACGCTATTGCGGTCAAGGTGGAGATTGTTCTATCGCCCGACACGAACCCTCAGGGGGAATTTCGCCCACCTCGGGGGATATCTGTAGAATGCCACAATAAAACAGGGGCTAGGGGCTAGTAATTAGGGGTTAGTAAATTAAAGACTTATGTTATCCAAAGTTACGAGTTTCGCGTTAAAGGGCATCGAAGGGTGCCCGGTTCAGGTGGAGATAGACTTGGCGGCGGGACTCCCCACCTATGCTACGGTGGGACTCCCGGATGCAGCAGTGCGTGAATCTAAGGAACGCGTGGTGGCCGCCATTCGGAACTCTGGTTTTGATTTTCCTCTCAAAAGGGTTACGGTCAGTTTGGCTCCCGCCGAAATCAAAAAAGAGGGAAGCCAACTGGACTTAGCCATCGCGGTGGGGATTCTTTTGGCTGCGGAACAAATTCATTCCAAAAACTCTTTGGATTCTTGTGCGTTCATTGGGGAATTGGCGCTGGATGGAAGGCTTCGACCTGTCTCCGGCGCATTGCCCATGGCCTTGCAGGCGCGGGCGATGGGATTTGACTGCTTGATTGTGCCCGAAGGAAATCGAGAAGAGGTTGGTGTGCAGGGGCTGAATGTGCTGTGGGCTTCTACGTTAAGGCAAGTCTGTGATTTTTTAATCGGGACCCAAATCTTAAACGCGTGCAAGTCTCTCTGCTTGAAAACGAGGGGTATTTCCTCTTCGGCATTAGATTTTCATGAGGTAAAAGGTCAATCCGTTGCCAAGCGCGCCTTGGAGATCGCGGCGGCTGGGGGTCATAATGTTCTTCTCATTGGGCCGCCCGGAACAGGAAAATCCATGTTGGCCCAACGTGTTCCCACCATTTTGCCGGAGGCTTCCCTGGAGGAGGCTTTGGAAATTTCTCGAATCTATTCCGTGTGCGGACTTTTAGGAGGGCGTGGACTTCTGGGACAAAGACCTTATCGGGATCCCCATCATACGATCTCCGATGTCGCTTTGGTGGGAGGTGGTTCTGTTCCCAAACCTGGAGAGATCTCTTTGGCGCACGGGGGGGTTCTTTTCTTGGATGAGCTTCCGGAATTTAATCGCAACACATTGGAGGTGTTGCGCCAACCTCTGGAGAATCGGTCTATCACCATCTCTCGAGCCAGAGAATCGCTCACTTTTCCCGCGGGGTTTATTTTAATCTCGGCCATGAATCCCTGTCCTTGCGGCTATCGGGGACATCCCGATAAATCTTGCCTCTGCACTCCGCTGCAAATTCAGAAGTACCGATCCAGGGTGTCCGGCCCTTTGTTGGACCGAATGGACCTGCAGGTTCATCTGGCTCCGGTTAAGTTTTCAGAGTGGTCTGGAAAAAGCGTGAAGGAAGAGGATGGGTCGAAGTCTATTCGTGAGCGTGTTCAAAAAGCCAGAACTATTCAGAAGAAGCGTTACGAAGAGATGGGCATTCTGACTAATTCCCAGATGGGGCCTAGAATTATCCGTCGGCATTGTGTTTTAGATAAACCAGGGATGGATGTGCTGGAGACGGCCATGGCCAAATTAGGACTTTCGGCCAGAAGTTTAGATCGAATCCTGAAGGTGGCCAGGACCATCGCGGATTTGGAGGCGGTTGGAAATATTTCCTTGGAACATCTGGTGGAGGCCATTCAGTACCGCAGCCTGGATCGATCTATGAGTTCGATGGTGTCTGTGTAAAACCAAAGGAGGAGACTATGAAGTCCGAAAGGGTGTGGGCTGGGATGGTTAGTTTTTTTAGTTGTTCGCTAGGGCTTTCGATTTTATGCCTTCCGGCATGGGTTTGCGGACAAGAAACGGTACTGGTTCCCAAAAAGCATTTGGTGGAGCACAAAGATACTTTGTGGGACCTGTCGGAACATTACTATGGGGATCCCTGGCA
>JACQJM010000136.1 GCA_016205045.1 Elusimicrobiota bacterium
AACTAGAGATGAGTGATGAGTGATGAGTTTTGAAACCTCAAAAACTTTCCCTGATTTACAGTCCTCATATCTCATATCTCATATCTCATATCTCATATCTTTCCAATGAAACTCTCCCACTACTTTCTCCCCACCCTTCGCCAAGCTCCCTCCGATGCCGATACCATCAGCACTAAGCTCATGCAGAGAGCGGGGCTGATCCGTAAAGTCACGGGAGGACTCTATGAGTGGCTTCCCTTCGGGCTACGCGCGCTTAAAAACGTGGAACAGATTGTTCGAGAAGAGATGAACGCCGTCAACGGCCAGGAAGTGTGGCTGCCCATCGTTCATCCCAAGAACCTCTGGGAAGAGACGGGGCGCTGGAACCAATACGGGAAGGAACTTTTGAGATTTAAAGACAGAAAGGACGCCGAATTCTGCTTAGCGCCGACCGCGGAAGAGGTGATCACCGATCTGGTCCGCAACGAGATAAGCTCTTACCGCCAACTTCCCGTCTTTCTGTACCAATTTGGAACCAAATTCCGCGATGAAATCCGCCCCCGGTTTGGGGTGATGAGATCTCGAGAGTTCTATATGAAAGACGGCTATTCCTTCCATGCGGATGAAAAAGACGCAGAAAATTTCTACCAGAAAGCCTTTACGGCCTACCAAAATATTTTCAAACGCTGCGGGCTTAAATTCCGGCCCGTAGAAGCCGAAACCGGCGCCATTGGGGGCAGTTTCTCCCATGAATTTATGGTGCTGGCCGAAACAGGAGAAAATGAGATCGCTTACTGTTCTTGCGGTTACGCCGCCAACAGTGAGAGAGCCGAATGCGCTCCCCCTTCTCCCCCCCCTCCAGAACCGAGCCAACCCCTTCAGGAAGTTCACACCCCCAACGCTTGGACTGTGGAGGACGTGGCAAAACTGCTGAAAGCCGCTAAAGAAAAATTTCTAAAAACTTTGTTCTACATGGCAGATGGAAAACCGATCGTGGCCTTGGTTCGAGGAGATCACGAGCTCAATGAAAATAAATTAATGCGCCACTTGGGCTCTAAAAAACTGGAGAAAGCCACCGATAAGGAATATGAACAAATCGCCGGGTGCCCCGTAGGTTTCGCCGGGCCGGTAGGACTCGATGGCCGAGCCAGCCTCCTCGCCGATTTGGCTGTGCAAACCGTCTTCAATGGCATCTCCGGAGCCAACAAAAAGGATTATCACCTCAAAAATATTAATCGAGACCGGGATTACCGTCCCGCCCAGTTTGTGGATCTTCATGTAGCCGCACCCGGGGATCGATGCCCCCGATGTCAAAAACCCTTCCAGTTTTGCCGAGGAATCGAGGTAGGCCACACATTTAAGTTGGGCACAAAATACTCTCAAAGCATGAAAGCCACTTATTTAGATGCGGAACAACACTCCAAACCCTTTATTATGGGGTGTTATGGAATAGGGGTTTCCCGCGTTGTGGCGGCTGCCATAGAACAGGGAAATGATGAAAATGGAATTATATGGCCGGCCTCTATTGCCCCTTTTCAGGTTCAACTGATTCCCATTGAGAGCGAAGATTCCAAAATCAAAGAGGCCGTGGAAAAGCTTTATCAAGGCCTTCAAAAACGCAATATATCCGTTCTTTTAGATGATCGCTCGGAAAGAGCTGGGGTGAAATTCAAGGATGCCGATCTGATCGGGACTCCCCTCCGCATCACCGTCAGCTCCAAAACAATTGAAAAAGACTCAGTGGAATTGAAGCGGCGCTCTTCCAAGGAACTTCAGATGATCCCCTTAAACCAGTGCCCGGACTTCGTTGACACACTCCTTCATGAAATGCTAAAATAAACTTAGTCACCGTTAAAAGAGAAAGTGGCTGACGCCTAGGCCGCTTTTTTTTGTCCCGCACCTTTTGCGACCCTCTGATGCAGAGAAACAGATTGGTGCACTTTGTTCGTTTTCACTGAGTTTTAGCAGCGGTGAGTGGTTTATGGATTGTACTTTCGGATTGCATCAGAGATGATTTTAGACCGCCGGAATGTAAGGTCTGGAAGAGAGCAAATTAACGCAGGATTAACCCAACGATAATAAAACACCGAGAAAATTGTCTTATAGGCGGTCTGGTCGCGAAAGGTGCGGGATGACCCCTAATTTAGAAACAATCGAAAAGATGGTCACCCCGCTTCTGGATGAAGAGGCGGTGGAACTGGTGGACCTTCAGTACCTGAGGGAAAACGGCAGCTTTGTGCTGCGGTTCTTCCTGGATAAGGCTAACGGCATTACTTTGGATGACTGTGAATACCTCAGCCACCGAATTGGATCGCTTTTGGACCAGACAGACTTACTCCCCGGTCGTTACGCTTTAGAGATTTCCTCTCCGGGACTCGACAGAGTTTTAAAAAAGGAAAGGGACTTTGAGCGCTTTAAAGACCATCGGATCAAGGTCAAATTGAAAAGACCCAATCCCAATGGCCAGAGAAACTTTCAAGGTTATTTAAAAGGTCTTGAGTCCGGCTCCATTGTGTTAGAATGTGACGCGCAAATGTTCAAATTTCCTTTGCAGGAAATACACGAAGCCCGCTTGGACCCGAAAATAGAGATATAATATCTATGCAACAGACTCAAAAAAGCGAACTCATTCTGGCCCTGGAACAGATCGAGAGAGAAAAGGGGGTCAAGAAAGAAGAGATCCTTAAAATGATCGAAGGGGCTCTGGTTTCTGCCCTCAAAAAACATGTGGGAAAAAATTCGGTCATCGAGGCTTCCATCGACCCTGATACCGCCCAGATCAAAGCCCAGATGGTTAAAAAAGTAGTGGAAAATGTGACCTCTCCCGACACTGAAATTTCTCTGGAAGAAGCTAAACGCATTAAGGCCAAGAGCCAAACCGATCAGGAACTCCGTATCCCTATTGACACCGATGAGTTTTCCCGCATTGCGGCCCAGACCGCCAAGCAAGTGTTGGTTCAAAAGATACGAGAAATTGAGCGGGATAACCTTTACGAGGAATTCAAGCCCAAGGAAGGAGAAGTGGCCACGGGATCCGTGCACCGGTATATGGACCGCGATCTCATCGTGGACTTGGGCAAGGCAGAATCGATCCTGCCCTTGAGGGAACAGATCCGAAAAGAACGCTATAATCCCGGCAACCAAGTGCGCGCCTTAATCCTTAAGGTAGATAAATCTCAAAGAGGGCCGCTTATCCTTCTTTCCAGAACAGCTCCTCTTTTTTTAAAACGACTCATCGAGATGGAAGTTCCGGAAGTGAGCGAAAAAATCGTGGAGATTTTAGAGATCGTACGCGATCCCGGTTTCCGAGCCAAAGTGCTGGTAAAATCCAACAATCCCAAGGTAGACCCGCTGGGAGCCTGCGTGGGAATCCGGGGATCCCGCATTCGCACCATCATGAACGAACTTTCGGGGGAACGCATCGATCTTATTCCCTACCATGATGACACTCAAAAATTAATTTCCAACTCCTTCTCTCCCGCCAAAGTGACCTCTGTGAAAATACTGGACAAGGAACAGAAAAAAGCAGAGGTTATTGTTCCCGATTCGGAACTCTCCATGGCTATCGGACGGGAAGGGCAAAATATACGTCTTGCTTCACGTCTTATTGGATGGGAGCTGTCCGTCAAGTCGGAGGGTCAGAAAACTCAAGAGACCAAACAAACCCATGAAGCATTGACCGAGGATTTAACCCAGGTTTCCGGCATAGGTCCTAAATTAGCCGAGCTCTTGGTGAAAGCGGGAATGTCCGACATTGAAAAACTAGCCAAGGCTACTTCCGAAACTCTCTCCACGCTTCAGGGAGTGGGTGAAAAAACCGCCTTGAAAATTATTGCAGGGGCTCAGGAATATTTGAAAAAAGAAAGTAAAAAGGAAGAGTCGCATGGCTCCTGAGAAGAAAAAAACAACGAAGAAAACAAAGGCTATCAAGCCTCTCTCAGCAGAAGGAAAGTCTGCGGCCAAAAAAGTTCCCGCCCCCAAAAAAATAGTTAAGAAACCGGCTCCGATTTCAGAACAAACAACAACCCCTCCACCCCTAAGAAAACCGACAAAAATCACTCGGAATATTCCTGTCAAGGAGACCGTGGTGAGGCCGGTAAAAACAGCGCTGCCACCTTCCCCTGCAAAAGCTTCTCCCGTTAAAACTCAAATCTCTCCGGTCATCTCTCCCGCTGCTCCAGGAAAAACACCCCCCTCTCCCTCGCCTGCAATCCCTGTCCCCCAAACCGTTTCCAAACCCGTAGCGGCTCCCGAACCCGTGGCCAAGGTTCTGCCAAAACTAAAAGTATCCACCCAAGTGACCGTGAGAGAACTGGCCGAAAAAATGGGAATTCGTGTCAACGATTTCATCAAAAAACTAATCTCTATGGGAGTATTCGCCACCATCAACCAGCGACTGGACTCCGACACGGCTGTTTTATCTGCCCATGAATATGGGTTCGAACTGGAAGTCGTTCCTCTTTATCAAGAGGAAGAGCTGGAATCCACTCAAACAGCAGAAAAACCTGAAAATCTTAAACCCCGTCCTCCCGTGGTTACCATCATGGGTCATGTCGACCACGGAAAAACGAGTCTTTTAGATGCCATCCGACAGACCAAAGTGGCCGAAAAAGAGGCCGGAGGCATCACCCAACATATCGGCGCCTATCGCGTTTCCACGCCTAAAGGAGAGATTGTTTTTCTAGATACTCCTGGCCACGAGGCCTTCACCGC
>JACQJM010000106.1 GCA_016205045.1 Elusimicrobiota bacterium
GGATTGGGGATCGGGGGTTAGCAACAAATTGAAGACAAATCCATTAGTTACCCTTTATAGAAATAAATCTTTTTCTTGGGGATACAACCCTGTCATCAACGAAAAGAGCGATCCCACTAAAATCGGCATTGGGGTTTATCGTTTAAAACCGGGACAAAAAGCGACCGTGGACACGAAAGGTAGAGAAGTGGCTCTTGTCTCTCTTTCGGGAAAAGGTGTTTTTTCCTTTCGTGAGAAAAAGTTTTCGTTTTCACGTCACGATTGGGAGGAGGAAGAGCCCGCCGTTGTACATGTCTCCAGCGAAACATCCTTGGCGATTGAAGCCCAGGAAATTTCTGAAATCATTTTGTGCGCCATCACCAACCCTAAAAAGTTCAAAAGCCATGCCTATTACCCCAGCGAAATTAAAAGAGAGATGCGTGCCCAAGGAACTTTGAGCGAGACCGCCACACGCATCGTCCGTACCGTCTTTGACCGACAAAATGCTCCGGAAGAATCCCTGATGGTGTTGGGAGAAGTCGTGAATTTTCCCGGACGTTGGAGCTCCTATCCTCCCCATCATCACATTCAGCCGGAAGTTTATTTTTACCGCTTTAAACTCAAGCAGGGATACGGACACGGTGAACTGGGAGAAGAAGTATTCAAAGTAAAAGATAAAGATCTTTTAAGAATCACAGATGAAAGAGGGCATTCTCAAACTTCGGCTCCCGGGTACTGCATGTACTACCTCTGGGCGGTGCGTCATCTCCCCGGAAAACCCTACACCGGTTTCACCTACTTTCCCGAACACAAATGGACCTTGGAGGCCAAAACAACTCAAGAGTTGCGAGTCGAGAGTCGCAAGTAAGAGGTCATAACTCTGAGAGGAGAAATGGCTAAAATAACCAAATTTCAGGAACCAATAAGAACTCGTGACTCGAGACCCGCGACTCGCAACTCAAAATTGACTGCCGCACAGGCGTTGGTAGAAGTTTTGATTGCTGAGGGGGTGGAGATCGTTCTGGGCATATTCGGCCATGGCAATGTCCAACTGGGCCAGGCTTTATATGAGAGAAAAGATAAAATCCGGTACATTCCCGTCAAAAATGAGCAGAACGCTGTGCATCTGGCCATCGCCTATGCCCGGCAAACTGGAAAACCCTTGGCGGTCACCACCTCCGTGGGACCCGGGGCCACCAACCTAGTCACCGGCGCCGCCGCCGCCCGAATCAACCGGCTCCCGGTGCTTCTGCTCCCGGGAGAGATTTTTGCAGACGGCATCGGGCCGGTCCTTCAACAACTGGAAGGGACCGATGACCGCTCCGCCAATTCTTGCTTGAAACCGGTCGCCAAATACTGGACGCGACTAGCGCGCCCTGAACAGTTGCAAATAAAATTGAGAGAAGCCTTTGAAGCTATGATGGAGCCGGGAAATGAAGGCCCGGCGGTGATATGCCTACCCATGGATGTTCAGGCCATGGCCCATGAATACGACTTGGAGCGACTCACCGCCCCGCGCCACAGAGAATTTTCACACATTGTTCCTGACGAGAGGGCCTTAAAGAAAGCAGTTCAGGAAATAGAGAAAGCAAGAAGGCCTTTCATCATCGCGGGAGGCGGGGTCCTTCGATCCAAAGCTATGGATTCTCTCAAGCGATTTGCGGAATACATGGGAGCCCCCGTAGCGGAAACTCAGGCAGGGAAAGGGTCCCTGCTTTGGGACCATCCCTTAAATGTCTTCTCCATAGGACCCATAGGCACCGCCTGCGGAAACCGTTTGTCTTGGGAAGCGGACCTGATCATCGGGATAGGCACTCGCTACTCCGACTTCACCACCGCTTCCGAGACCGCCTTTTCTCCTCAAGCCGCTTTCATCAACATCAATATTTCCGCATTCGATGTGGGAAAAGAAAGGGCCATCAAGCTGTGGGGGGATGCGGACACCACCCTAAAAGCCCTTCTGGAAAGATTTTCATTTAAACCGCGGCCACCGGACTCTTCCTACTTCAGAGAAATCTCTCGCGAACGCCAGACCTGGCTGGAAGAAGCCGATCGCTGGCTTAACCGTGAAGGAAATCCTCTCCGACAGACTCGGGCCCTAAAAGTGATCAGCGACTTCCTTCCTAAGAATGGGGTCATCGTCAACGCCGCAGGAAGCCTTCCGGGAGACCTTCACAAACTGTGGCGCTGCAAAGATCCGGAAGGGTTAGGGTATCTTATGGAGTACGGCTACTCCACCATGGGTTTTGAAATCGCCGCGGGACTGGGAGCCAAGCTGGCCCATCCCCAACGCGAGGTGATCGTCCTGGTAGGAGACATGAGTTTTCTGATGGCCTCTCAAGAAATCGCCACCGCGGTTCAATGGGGCATCCCCTACACGATCGTGGTGTTCGACAACCATGGGGGACAGTCCATCCGCGGACTACAGCGATCCTCAGGATTTGAAGACTTCGCCATGGAATTTAGAAAACAAGGTGAGGGAAAAGATTTTCTTCCCCTGGATTTTGTAAAACTAGGGGAGGGATTGGGAGCCAAGGCTGTTCGAGCGGATGACCCGGAGTCCTTGCTCAAAGCCTTGAAGGAAACTCGCTCCACGAAAGATCGCCCCACGGTTATTCATTTAGAAGTCGACCGCAACGACATGATCGGCAACTACGGCGGCTGGTGGGATGTCCCCCAGCCCGAGATCAATCGGAAAGGGGAGGTGACCCCTTCCCGCCTGCAGTACATCGAACAAAAAAAGAGGCAAATTGTACGGTAAACAAAATTAGAATAGCGGCCCAACCCATAGGTTGGATCAATGACGATTTCAAAGACCTGGGAGACGATATCTCTCTGGACCGATGCCTCAGTGAAATGAGGGAAGCGGGCTATGAAGGGACCGAGCTGGGGCGCAAGTTTCCAAAAAACCCCTCGCAACTCAAAGCTGCCTTGAAACCTTACGGCCTATCCTTGGCCTCGGGCTGGCACAGCCTCCACCTCCTCTCCAAGCCCTATGAAGAGGAGGAGAAAAAATTCCTGACCCATATGCAATTCTTGTCGGAAATGAAAAGCCAAGTCGTCATCGTCGCCGAGTGCACGCATGCAACCTACGGTTCCAATGGCCCCCATAGGCACTCTGCGGATTCTTCCCACAAAATCGATGCGCCCACCTGGCAGCGCCTTATCGAAGGGTTGGAGCGTCTGGCCGAGACGGCCAAACAAAATGGCATGAGACTGGCCTACCATCACCACATGGGCACCGTGATCCAGAATGAAGAGGAAATAGACCGACTCATGAAGGATACCCGACATCTTTTCCTTCTGGCCGATACAGGACACATGGCCTACGCGGGGATAGATCCTCTGCCCATCTTCAAGAAATATGGAAATCGAATTGCCCATATTCACTTAAAAGACGTGCGGCCTCAAATTCTGGCCCAAGCCCACCAGCAAGGATACAGTTTCGAAAAGGCGGTGAGGGAAGGAGTCTTCACCGTCCCCGGAGATGGGGGCATTCATTACGCACCCCTTTTTCAACACCTAAACGATTTGGGTTATGAAGGGTGGTGGGTAATGGAAGCAGAACAAGATCCCATCAAAGCCAATCCCCTCCGCTACGCCAAAATGGGTCGAGATTACATACGAAAAGTGGCGAATTTATGAACCCCCCAACAAATAAGACCTTCCCTGGTTTACCCCTCCCCCTTGATGGGGGAGGACATGGTGGGGGTGAAAAGCGAACACCCCTACAACAAACCCAAGATCTTGGAGTCGATTTCTGGAATGATTCCTGCGACCTACAAGAGCTAGGTGAGGCGGTAAAGCAAGGAGCAGTAGGGGCCACCTCTAACCCCGTGATCGTAGGCGCAGCCTTGGAGAAAGACCAAGAGACTTGGCGGCCCATCCTCAAAAAAATCATTCAGGACAATCCTTCTTCCGACGCCGACGAGATCGCACGGGAACTCATCGAGCAAGTAGCCGCAAAGGCAGCCTTTCTTCTATTTCCAGTCTACGAAAGGACAAAAGGTGAGAAAGGATATCTATCCGTTCAAATCAGCCCCAAACTCTATGAGGACCCTCCCAGCATGCTGGAACAGGGGAAAAAACTTTCTCGACTAGCCAAAAATATCGCGGTCAAAGTTCCCGCGATCGAGACAGGATTAACCGTTATTGAAAACTTGGTGGCGGATGGCATCCCCGTGAATGCCACGGTCAGCTTCACCGTATCACAGGCCGTGGCTTGTGCCGAGGCCATGGAGAAAGGAATGAGGGCAAGAAAAAATTCTCCCTGCTACGTCACTTTGATGGTGGGGCGGCTCGATGATCATCTCAAGCGGATCCGGGAAAAAGAGAAAATTTCGGTGGAGCCGGAATACCTGGATTGGGCAGGAATCGCAGTCTTTAAAAAAGCAGCTCAGTTATTTAAGCAAAGAAAATATAAAGCAAAACTACTGGTGGCGGCCTACCGTCATCAAAAACACTGGTCAGAACTGATAGGAGAGGGAATCGTCCAATCTATTCCTTACTCCTGGTGGACGCAATTTAATCAGTCTCAAAGTATGGTTTCAAAAACCCTGGACAAGCCTGTGGATGACAAAATTGTGAATTCTCTTTATAAAAATTTTGAGGACTTCAGGAAGGCTTACGATGAAAATGGAATGAAGCCTGATGAATTTTCCCAGTATGGCGCTTCCCTACATACCCTGGACCAGTTTGTCA
>JACQJM010000116.1 GCA_016205045.1 Elusimicrobiota bacterium
AGGAAAACTTATTGGTTCTGTTCTTAAATTCTTCCTCATTCATAAATTGTTAACCTAAAATCCAAAGGCTCTGCTTTTTTAATCTAAAATCTAAAATCCAAAATTCAAATGTTCTGTCTCCACAATCGAAAATCCCAAGGTCTTATCCGATAATCCAAAATCTAAAATCCAAAATTGACTAGTCTGTCATGATCGTGGGGGTGATGAATATCACCAAGTCTGTGTTCTGCCGAAATGTGCTGACGCTGGTGAACAGCCAGCCCAGAATGGGAATGGATCCCAAAAGAGGCACCTTCCGTGTCCTCTTGGTTTCTTTGGTGGAGAGGAGTCCTCCCACCGCGATCGTTTGGCCGTTCTTGACCCGAACCAAACTGGAAACGCCCCGGCTGACAGGGTCCACAAATCTTGTAGAAAGCGCCGTCACCTGAGACTCTTGAACGTCTAAAAACGTGGGCTGAAGAAGCAACGTGATGTACCCCTCCTTATTGATCTGCGGGGTCACCACAAGCGTCAACCCCGTCACCTGCCTCTCGGCTTCCTCGGTGAGGACCGCGCTGCTTCCTCCGCTTCCGGTCCCCGCGGTGCTGGAAATATTTGATTTAAGTCCTACCACCTGGTTTCGAATGATCTGAATAATAGCCCCTTTATTGTTCATGGTCATCACTTTGGGTTTTCCCAAGAATCTAGCTTCATTTCGAGTGACAAGGGCTTTTAACACGACACTCAGAGCTTTCAAATCTAAAAGCCCGCCCGTCAAAGCTTCAACCACTGCCACACCCTCATTCGCCGGTGAAGTAAAAAGATTCCGCGTGCTGTTGCCTCCCAATACCGACCTGTCCGTCAAGGGAAACCCGTTGGTGATACGCGTAGGGCCTGTGAGAGAAAGCAGGGTCCCATCACTCCCCCCCCAGCTAACCCCTATGTCGCTGGCTTTATCGGTGTTGATCTCCACAATCTGAGCCTCAATCATAACTTGTGGGGCCTTTTTATCTAGTTCCGAAATAATCTGCTCCACGCTGGGGAACACCTCCGGGATGTCGGTGATGATAAGGCTGTTGGTCCTGGGCTCTAGGGACACTTTTCCGAATTTTGTCAATGTCGTCTTAATCACGTTTACAATAGAAATACCCGCCGATCCGTCAGTCTCCGCCGGCACCCCCCCCGGCGCGTTGGCGCTGCCCGCGCTAGTATTTCCTCCCCCCGTGGAAGCGCCACCCCCGCTACCCCCGCCGAGGGAGTTGAACCCGATAGAGGCGCGGTCCGACGCTATGTTCCCTAAAGGAACCAGTGACACGAAGCTCAATGTGTAAATCTTGGTGATAAGATTGGGGGCCGAGCTGGAACGAGGAGTGACCACATAGGTATTGGATCTGCCAATCCTTTGGTATGTCAATCCTTTGATCTGCAGAAGGATTTGAAGGGCTTCCCGCACCGAAACCGCGCGCAGAAAAGCGGTAATCCTTTTGTGTTCCAGTCCCTCCGTCAAAATGAAGTTGACCTTGGCTTGAGCCGAGATTGTGTCCAAAAACGTGGATAAGGGGGCATCCTTCACCCTCACGGTGACGCGCGTGTCCAAAGGAGAGGTAGTTTCGGCATTCTCATAAAGGGGTGTGGCGATTTGGACAGAGTCCACTTTTTGAGTAGGAGAGGAGGGGGTGGGAATAGCCGTACTGGTTCCGTCTATGGACGGAAATTCCTGAACCGGCCCTCCTTGCCCTGAGATCTCCTGTTGAAAAGCAGGATTTTCCGCCTCACCCGTTTTTTGAGCCCAAAGAACGGGAATATCCCCTGCCCCCTGCCCTAAAAGCCAGAACCCCGCCCATAACACACGAGCAAATTTCGAAGTCATAGTTTGTTCCTCCTCCTCAAGACTCAATCCACCTTAATCTTCTTTGTAAATTTATTCCCATTGTGTTCAAAAATGACTTGATTGCCATGAATATTGACGATTTTCACTCCCATGACGACATTGCCCTTTTTATACATGTTGTCGTTAATAATGGCCAAAATCCCATCGGGTGTTTCCACAATTCCTTGCAACTGAATCATCTGTTCTGGGGTTCTCTTTGCGATGCGGCGACGAACAGGCCCTCGATTCGGAGCGCTTTGCTGACCCTTCAGAAATTGAACATCGAAAGGAGAAAGGGTCGGATCACGTCCGCTCTGAGTGACAAAATCAAAAGCAGAAACAGTTACAGAGGACGCCGATGAAACATGGGACGGAACGGAAGTTTTGGAGACCGCTTCCAGGGAAGCACTGGAGGGACCCAACAAAGGACGGCGCAAAGAAAGCTCTCCTTTGCCCACTCTTTTGCTCCCTTTCGAATCCAGGGGCATCGTTTTAGTTTTATTCTCTGCCCACACTTCAGTGTTCATGAACAGCAGATGCACAAGGCACAACCATAAAACCGCGTACGCCACCTTGTGACCGCGCAAGTTCATAGATTCGCCCTTAAATAGCTGCCTTAGAGATCAAAGTGTTGATCTTTAACTGCACCTTGTTCATTCCCACCGGCTCAATCATCTTTTCTATATTCACGTTTTCTATCATCAGCAAAATGGATGAGTTTTCTATATGTTTTATCCAGCGTCCCACATGATAATAAGGAAGCTTTGCTTCAAGGGTCATGTGGGCCACAATAAAATGAGCCGCATCCACCTCCGTTTGAGGAGTGATGGATTCCAGAATGATGCCCTCCTGCTTGGCGATGGAAAGCAATGAATTAAACATCCAGCTATCCTTTTCCTTATATGGAACCAAGCGTTGCGTATAATCCGCAAAACGAGACCTAAGGTTTTCATAATCAGAAGCAAACTTGGAACCCGCTTTGGCAGACTCCAAAGCGGACTTCGCTCGAGCCAATCCTTCCATAGAGGGAATGTAGAACAGCATACGCACCAATAAAACCACCAGAAAAATCGACGAAATATGAGCGGCGAAAGGCCTTAAACCTTTCTCCTGAAAGATTTGAATCTTTTCTTGAATGACGTGTTTCCACCCTTCAATCCGTTGTAGATTAATGGAGAGGTCCATTATGTCTTTCTCCCACACGACAAACTGAACCCACGCTCTCCGGATGCGCCCGCATTGGCTCGCGAGAAAGAAAAATCACATCGTTGAAAATCCCTTTTAAAAACCTCGTTCTCCTCTAATTTCTTCTTAAATCCATCCGCGATCGTGATGGCTTCGGCAACATCCGCGCCCAAAACCAATCCATCCATTTCCATCCTCTTTCCCCCAATCACGTTGGAACTCAAGTTTAAATTCGAGGTGTAGTCCAGCTTTTTAATCCAGACAGCATCAGGAATATTATCCGCCAACTGCTGCATTTTTTGAGAAGTAGCGCCCGATTCAGAGAAAAGGTAATCTAAAACATCCACGCGTTTTCTCATTTCTTGGACCATCACCTCAATTTGGTCTATGGTCTGCCCTTTAAAATTCTGAACAGCTCCAGATTTTTGCAAAACCTTTTGCAACTCCCTCTTGTAAAAAAACATCTGACCCCAATAGAACAAGGAAAGAAAAACATAAAACCCCGCGATGACAAATCCGACTTTCCACAAAACTAAAGCCCCCTCCATGATCTCCTCACTTCCTTTTTCCAAATTCACGAAATCTAAAATAAGCACGGGAGAAGTAAGACATCTCCAAGCCGCTCCCACGCTGGCCAACACCACCCACTCCACACTTTTCAGTCCCAAGGATTTGCCCACATCCAGAGCTTGTACGGATAGTCCGGATTCCTTGGCAAGGCTGGTTTTCCACGTATCCAATTGAACTCCCGTGAGACAAACACTCTTAAAAGACACATGGGGCATCTGTTTTTTGACAAAGTCCAGAGAACCTGCCAGGTCGACTTTTCTTCGATCTGTTCCCCCCATATCCCCCATAGAAAACAACTCTCGAGACAGGAGAGGAACCCCTTGCTGAGAAATCTGCAGATAGGTGTTGGAAGTATCGTAATGGATCCAGATAGAACCTGCTGAAGAGGCGGGTTCCGGGCTGATCATTTCCCAGAATCTTCCCACCGAACAGATGGCCGGCTCAACCGATAGCAACGTCAAGCCCAGCTTTTCAACCATTTCTTTAACGCTGTCTAAAACCTTCTGATGAACCACCCCAAACAACACGCTCATGCGCACCCTTCCATCGGGATCCGGAGGCAGGACCCGGACTTGAAAATCATACGTGACATCATTCAAGGAAACAGGAATATATTTTCGCGCCTCAATAGGAATGGACTGTTTCCAAAACTTTCTTTCCATTTTGGGCATGATAAAGTGACGCAGGATGGATAATTGAGGAGCTAAAGAGACAACCACCTGTCTACTTCCCCAGGATGTCTTATCCATGGCCGTGCGCAAAAGGGTTGCCAATTGTCCAGGATCAGAGAAGAATTGAGTCTTCAAAGCCGAAGGAAGAGACTCTTCCTTCGGCTCTCGGGAAGGAGAGAAGGGGACCTTAATCATTTGCTTAATGGAAGGCTTATTACCCCCTTTCTGGATTTCGCAAATATAGGCCGCTTCCGAACTTAAGTAAATCCCTAAACAGTGACTCAGTGTGGGAGTCTTTTTTTTGTCAAAAAGTTTGGAGAATTGTTCTTTTAATCCTTCCATGCGAGCCGATCAACCTCTTTGCGGCGAAAAATTCAACGGCACTATTTTGTTCAGGGTTCTAAGATGATAAAAACTGTGCAACTGAATTTTTCGGGCTAGTCTCTTCCGACTAGATACACTTCAACTTTGCTTATTTCTTGGTTCAATACCTTGGTCTGGACTTGGATCCTTTGAGGATCCACACGGTATTGATTCACTAAAATGCTGGACACCACCTGCGCGCGCTTATTAGCCATAGCGCTCGCATTGGGCTCACCATCATAAGCATAGCCGACCAATGTCAATTTTGCAAGGGGGTAATAACTCATGGAATCCGCCACTTGGGCCAAGCTTTTTTCACCGTCGGGAGTGATCCCCGTAGAAGCCGGCAAGAAATTAACTTCATAATTGACCGTTCGACTAACCCCTGGAGCGGGCTCCGACTCCTCCGGTTTGCTCGGAGCGGAGGCGGCCGGAGAAGGGAGCGGCTTTGGAAGCAGTTTGCGCTTGGCTTTGACCACCAGAGGTTTCTTCAGCACGGGAGGATTGGGTTTTTTATAAAGCACGCGGCCCGGAGAAGGTTTAGGGGCAGGGCTGGACTCTCCTTGAGCTTCTAAGTTTTCGGCTTCTGAACGGGAATGACCCAAGGTGAGAGTGGCTCGCACCGTATTTTCCCGCCCCTTGATATCCGTCGCGCTGAGCAAGCACAAATAACGACCGCTGGGCAGCATCTCTCCCGAAAGATCTTTTCTGCCGTTCCAAAAAATCTGGTGAAAAACGGGCTTGGAACCCACCGCTTCCTGAACGGATGTCATCTCATCCCCCCCCGCCAGGTGCAGAATCTGAAACTTCCAAGAAGCCAATCCTACGCTCGGCTCGAGAACGGAGAATTCAATGATGCTGCCCTTGGATTGCCCCTGAATCACCCGCGTGGGAAAAACTCCCAGAGAAACAGCCGGGCCCGACTCTTCCCCCACAGAGTTGGAGGGGATGAGATTGGGCTCTTTCCCATAGAGCAAAACCAACACCACTCCTGAGAATCGATGAAAAAAGCTGGGCACCTTCACCGTGCTGCCCAAAAGAGCCACCTGAAGCCGGGCCGGAGAAATGCCCCGCTTCAGCAGGGTGGCTTCTACGGCCATAGCCCGGCGCATATCCTGCACTTTGGATTCCCCGGCTAAAAATCCTTCCGGGATCACAACCACTTGCGCCTCTCCCAACGTGTACAACAATCCGGTCACATCGGAAAGAACCTCTTCAGCCTGAGGAATACGAAAGGACGCATCCGTCTTGAAAAGAGATTTTCCCTCCAGCCCAAGCGCCAACAACATTCCTTCCTGAACAGACACCTGAACTCCTTGAGACGAACTCAACCGTGTCAGATACTCCCTGCGCATCTCTTGCATGACTTCCAAAATTTTTCGGCGCATGCGACCCTGCCTTTCTTCTGGATCAAAGGATTCTTCCGAAGATGCCGTGGTCCCCTGGGGTGAGGAGGGAGATTTTTCCAGGGTTGGGGCGAGAGGTTCTTCCGGTTTTTTCTTCGGCTCAGACTTCTTTTTTTCTTCTTCAGGCTCACGGGCAGGAACAGGAGCTGCGGGAGTTTCGGAGATACGAGACCGGGGAGCTGACTCCCCCTTGTTCATCCGCATCACCAAACGATTTAGATAGTCCGTGGCCAAAGCTTTTTCATTCGCATCCCCATGCACCATGACTTCCATCAAGCTGTCCATGGCAGCCTCATCTCTGCCCTGATCGTAAAGGCGAATGGCGCGCTGCATTTCCCGGCTCAAGATTTCAGAATCCGGCGCGGACTCTTCTTGAGTCCAGGAGGCTCTTTGCAAGAATAACAAACAGAGGAATTGGGCAATAAAAATAAGAAAAAGTTTCTTCTTGGTCAGAAGCATGGGCCACCTCCCAAAAACCTAGTTTAAATTTAACGGTTTACTAATTTATTAAGGAGATGTTACAGAAAGGTTACGCAGCCGATGATTCACCTCGGGATGCCCGGGA
>JACQJM010000138.1 GCA_016205045.1 Elusimicrobiota bacterium
GCACTACGGAATGCTTCCAAGAATCTTACTTTGTCGCTTTTTTTAGAGTGTACGATCTGTTGCATTTTTCCCTCCTGCTTCTCCTTTTTCAAATGGGAGCGAGTGGGGTGGAAAGGGGTGCGAGTTGGACCCTCTACCCACCGTTGACCTGTTACGCATTGAAGTTCGGCATCCGAGAGAGCAGAAACGGCCAAATCCACGCTTAATGTCACTCACCCTAGCTTGAAAACTGATTTCGCAATGGGCACAGGTTCTAGGTTCGAGAGTGGGTCTGTTCATTAAACGACATCCTCCTGTGCCAATGCACTTTCCAGGACCTTCACGGCGGCTTTAAGATCATTAAGCTGGCAGGTTTGGAGGCACAATCCCTTGGCCGTGGGAACCCAGGTCCCATCCTTGTTCTGAGCAAATACCCGCAGATCGAGTAATTCCTTCCCCTGCCAGTTCTTTAAAAGCACCCGGACCTTTTCACATGAGTTTTTAGCAAACTCCGTCACGCACTTATCTTCCATAAATTCTCTCCCCCATTAAATACTCTTTAGTATTACAAGTAAGCAGTAAGCCCTCTGCTTTTTGCTCCCTGTCTTTCCCCCTCTCCTTGGCCCTGACCATCCGAAAGGCATTGGCGGCAATCTTTCGGAGTTCCTGATCCGACAAAGGTGGTGTGACGCGCTTTAAGTTCATGGCCCTAATTCGCTTGAAAAGGTGATCTGGGAGAGAAGATGTGCAGGGTCTTCCACCACACCAGGTGCAGGACCCTCGCAGAAAACCGCAAGCCGCCCGAAACAACTGCAAGTTGCGCTGACCATTTCCCACCGCCGAGGAAAACTCTGTGGCCTCAACGGGTTGCCTACATTTCTCCAAAAGTTCAAGAACCCAATTTGGAAGAGGCTTCAAGGGAAAATCGGAGTCCACTTCATACCTTTTGCCGTTTGGATGAATTGAAGGCGGACCAATTATATATCCTCCTTCCCCCTTGTAATCCACACCCGGCAAGATTTCCATAGATGGTAACTTGGTATCCACGGAAAAATAGAAATGAGCTCCACCCCCGCCTGTCAGGACCAGGAAAGTGTCATAAGGCAATTTATGGCCTCGAATCGACTCGTCTCCCCCGTTGCGTGGGTCAATATCAACGATGCCAAGGCCACTCTCCACCCCCGTACGGATCGCAAGATTTGCATTTGGCCACCTCGTCCACCAGGATCGGAGTTTATCTAGATCAAGGGAAGCGTCCTTGAATCCATGTTCTGTCAATGGGGATTTCCCAAAAGGTCTGCAAGGGAAAACATGCCAGCCCCTATGAGAGTATTCTAGAGCAGTCTGTCCAAGTCTATCCACGCCGAAACGATTCAACTGCATGGCATTAAAAATTGTAAAATGTCCCTGGGTATCTCCGCAGGGGGAAAACCCAAGATTTTTCAGATAGTTACCCTCCCCTGACCCAGATAAAAACACCACCACTTGAAATGAACAATTCAGGTTTGATCGACCAATTCAAAACGCTTGGGGGAGATATACTCTTTTTACGAAAAGTCGAAAGCCGCCTGGCCAACCTCCGTTCAATAACCAAGAAACTACCAGTTGCCCTTGCCGACATGAGAGACGCCGTTAAATATGCGAAAAAAATTCGCACGATCTTAAGGATTAATTTTGGTCTGGAAAAAATGAGTGTGGGGCACACCGTAAAAATTGGAGATTCACCAGCAAAATGGCCCATCGACTACTACACACCTCAATGGGGATTACCTTCTCCACTTGAAATAATCCTGCCGGACCTAACACGAAATCTGGATGAGATTATCCAGTTTTTGGACCGCCCCAATCGAAACATTCTGAAAGAACTTTTTCCCCTGGAGGATGTAACAGAAAAGGGTGGTCGCCCTGTCACAAATCTTAAACTTTTTTACGCTATACCTGCCCTTCGGTTATACCTTGAGCTCGTTGCAAAGAGGCCCTACTGGGATTGGTTAAGCGATTGGGGAGCTATCTTTGTTGGAAAGGATGGTTGGAGTGCGCAAGATTGGTGGAAAGAGGCAATGCCAAAATCTTCTCTCGCCTGGGGGGATTTACCGTATTGGACTAAGTCTTACCTCGGGCTAGGAACGGAAGATTTCATAGAATACCTCCTGTACCACAAATTTATTTTTGTGAGGCGACTAAAGTGCGAGAAGGGAACTTGTCTAATATGCGCTTACACCAATCAGTTATTCGAACAAACCGCCATCAAAGTTATCAGAAAACTCATACCGCCGGTTCAGGAAGAGCAGATAAGCCGTGGAATGAGAAGTTTATCGGTAGTCTGCCATAAAAATAGGATGAAAAAGAATTATAGGGATCATCTCATCAAGAAATTTAGATCTTCCTCAAGTTAACAAATCTAGCATGGCTAAACAGCCCCTCTTTCACTATCTCTAAACTACTTGCCTTTCCCCTCATCATTGACCTTTTCTCGAACTTCATCTAGCCTTCTCAAGGCAAAGTCAATTCCCTCGCTCTTGGCAATCGTTACAAGACTACTAAGAATCTTATCTGCATGAGCAGTAATTCCCGCCTTTTTCAAACAAATTCGAAATTGCTCCTTACTCCTTTTGGTGGGGGCAAGGGCATCACAATACGCCATCAGGAAAAGTCGAGCTGCATCATAAAAACTTCCCTCTTTCTTTCTCAAGTCACCCATACACTCATACATTCCCAATGAATTTCCACCTTTTCTCAGGCTCACTCCGATGATGTGATTATAGAGCCCCCAGATGAAATCCCTCTTCACTAGGGTTTTGAGCAATTGCTTGCCAAGGTCCCTTAATCGCCACCACATATTATCTTGGTCACATAAACTTCGAAATTCAGTGAGTGGGGCCACAAGTTTCTTGTTATCTACTTTCTCACTCTGGGCAATGTGTAAAATTTCTCTTTCCAGATCGAGCCGCCTCCTTTCCTTCACCACTTTTACTCTGACTTCCGCAAGTCGTTCCATAATTCTATAAGCAGTAACAGGTGACTTCAACTTTATTGCCTCTAGTATGGCCACGAACTCCGCATCCTCCAATAAATCAACGGGGCCCCTACCTTCTTGATACCTCTTTTCGTCACTTATAGCATCGTAACAAACATAAATAGCCCAGCAAGCGAATCCGACATCACTGCAGTCAATCTTTTTCTGCTCGTCCTCTCTACTTGAGGCATCCGGGGCCTCATCCAATGCTCTCTCGAATAGTGTCAGGGCTTCGCTCCAACGCCTATCCTGATAATGAATACCCGCTTCTCCGAGTGTCTCAGAAATGCTCATTTTTTTCTCTCTTCCTCAAGTTCTGTTAATTACCGTGTCTTCCTATCTGGTAGCCCTGCTGCCGCTATCAGTGCGATGGGACCAAAGAATAGACCACACATGAACCAGTTGAAATGCCCGAATCCTTTGTGTTTTGCTAGAAACGAAGAGAAAGCCCCACAGATCGCAGTGTAACCCAGAAAGTCCGCCGCCCTTTCACGCCCTTGCGGGCGCTATTGGCGGCTTACTTCCGTACACTCGTGTGCCCTATCCCTGTCGGGATAGAAGCTCAGCCCTCTCCTAAAGAGAGCTTACGGGTTCAGCCAATAATTTTAATTTACCGTCGGGTAAAGTATAGCAGATTTTCGGTGAATTTCAGGAAGGAGCCAAATAGCGCCTAGAATGTATAGGGCTAGGAAGGAGAGAATTTTTCTATGTGAACTGCTAAGGGAAATTCAGATGAGCTTCGGCACACATCTACTATACGATTTTCCTTGACTAAAATCTTCAGATTCCCTTTCCCCACAACTCTAGTAATATCCATTCCCATGCTTATCAGAAGAATGTCAAAGGTACTCAAGCTATCACCGTTACGTCTGCTAAGCGTATGTTCTGTTTTAAAGATATCATCAGCACCCAGGATGTGTCTGCGACTAAGTTCGTATGAATAGAGAATTTTGCCGCCCACCACATCTTCATGCAGGGCTTCCTTGTATGACCCATAGGCTTTCTCTGGTATGAGTTTCTCTTCATAAAAATAGCGTGCCAATGTATTGAAAGTTTCTGCTATGCAGAAATTGGCAACAAAGAGAAAGGATGTTCCCATCCTTTTTTCTTCAAATAGCTTCTTGACCTTAGTCGCCAACCTTCCTTCTTCCTGGTCTTTTTGATGATATTTCAATACGAGGACGGAGGAGTCAAGGAGGTAGTATCGCACTAGGCGTGCCGCAACTCAAGAATGGAGTCTGAAAGAGAAACGGGGCGAGACCAACGTATTTTACTTAGGGAATACATCCGGCGGTAGTGTGCTTTCCATTCTGGGGTCATGGAGTTAAACTTCTTGGGACCGCTCTTGCCCAATTCAGCTATTAGGAACTGGTGAAACTCAGCGCTTATGCTCATGGGTGGCTCCTAGATGGAAGTCTAATTATTAGCTTAGCTGAATTATACAAAATGTCAAGGGTCCTGATCTCCATGAAAATTTTGAACGTGGTGAGCTCTAAGAAAATTGATGGGTGTAACCAAATTTCAACACAAAACTGCGGGCGCGCATTAAGCATTATCAGGTGGGGACCCCAACCAGAACCGCATACCCTACCTCCCACTAGGTGTCCATCCAGGTGTCCATTGGGTGTCCAAAATGGTCAAAATAGAACAAACTCAAGCAGGTTAAATATGTAGGTTGTACGCCGAGAATCTAACTAGGTCAAAATCTGTAGAACTGGGGCTCGTCGTTTTCAAGACCGCCGCCTTAATCCACTCGGCCACCCTTCCGTTCAAAACTTGTCGCCTTTGGTTTCCGGTCTGCCGACCTCCAACCATTTCTGACCGAGCGCTATCGCGAGGAAATGCCGCATCCAATGAGTCCCTTAGGAGAGCGGCCGCGCTGTCCCGCTCCGCCAATACTGCATCCTGCTTCGCCAAGTGCCCCGCGGTCTTAGGCGGGATCGCGGGACCCCCAGCTTGGTCAAATCCACTCCCTGCCTGCCGTTAGGCAGGCACATTATTATACGACTCTTTGAGTTGGAACATAAGGTCCAACTGGGGATTAAGAAGACTGAGAAACTCGCGAAGTCTTTTTTAGGGTGGAAAGGATCTCTTGGGCAAAATCGGAGAGGCTGGGATCGCGGGCCCCCATCACCAAAATCAGGTCTCCTGGCTGAACCGTTTGAATAAGGGCCGGAATGAGTTGGGAGCGCTGGGCAAAGAAGTGGGCTTGACGGCCCCCCGCCTTGAGAGCCTCCGCAAAATCTCTGGCGGATATATTCTTGGTGACCGTTCCCCCCGCATAGTAGATCTCAGGCATCCATAGGACATCCTGGGGCCGAAGAAAGGAGGAAAAAGCTCGAACAATGTCTTCTTTTAAAAAACGGCTGGGGGCATACCCATGCAGTTGAAATATGGCATGCACTCTTTTGGCTTTTAACTGCGCGGTGGCAAGAGCAGCCTCGAGTTTGGCGGGATTGTGAGCATAATCATCCACCACGTCCACTCCTTGTGCCGTTCCTATTTTTTGGAATCTCCGAGCCACTCCTTGATAGGAGGCGAGGGCTTTGGCGCAGGGAGCGAGATCTACTCCCGCCATGGAACAGGCGGCCACCGCGGCTAGCAAGTTTTCTACGTTGTGTTTCCCAGGAAGAGGAAGAGAAAAAGGGATTTTGGAAATGGAAAACCGGGAGCGGTCAGGAAGGAGCTCCAGATTCTCCGCTTGGATTTTGCCGGAAGAGAAACCGAAGGTCACGCTGCCTTTCTCGAACTCCTTGAGATCTGAAGTTCCGGCCTGCACCACAAACGAGCGGGCATTGCGGTGGAACGCGCGGAAAAGCTCTTTGATTTCTTGGACTTCTTTGTGGTCCTTGGATATGTTAAGGAGTACCCCCAACCAAGGCCGATACTGGGTCAACGTTCCGTCGCTCTCATCCGCCTCGATCACCAAAAGATCGGATTTTCCTCGAAAGGCGTTTCCCCAGTACCCTTTCTTTTCCAAGGAAAGAAGTCCCGCCCCGGTGATCACGGAAGGAGAAAGCCTAGCTGCTTGAAGAATTTCAAAGATCATCGCCACCACCGTGGATTTTCCGCTGGTGCCGGCTACCGCGATAGTGCGGTGATTCAACACGTGCTCCTCTAGCTGTTCCGACCGGTGTTTGATTTGGACCCCAAGCTCTTTGGCGCGGTCTAAATCGGGATTTTCCTGTTCTATGGCGGTGGATAGAACCCCATAATCGTGATCCCGACTCACCCCGCTTCCGTCTTGGGGGAAAATTTTTATGTCTAGTTTTTCCAGTTTCTCCCTAAGCTTCTCGGCCCCTCCCTGGTCAAATGTGCGATCGGAACCCGTGGCCCATCCGCCACCCATTACATGAAACTGGGCCAGGGCGCTCATGCCACTGCCCGCCACACCAATGAAATGTACCTTTTCTTTTTTCATTTAGATTTTATTTCAGATTTACCCTCCTTACCTAAGTTCGACCCTGCGACCGGAATCGCCCAACTCTCTCTACCGGCGGGGTTTGGGATAATCCTTCAAAATCTCAATGGGAGTGGTATAAGACGAGTCCCAGAGATGGGCATGGACTCGGCCCACTCGCGCGGCCAGCGCTTCATCCTTGACCACGATCTCTAGGTTGCGCGAAAAATTCAGATAACTTCCCGCCCAGTTGCTTGTCCCTAGCCACAGGGTCTTCCCGTCCACGACCATATATTTGGAGTGCGCCACGCGTGCGAAAGGAATGGGGCCCTGCGCGGCCTCAGGGATGGTGATGATGCGGATCTCCACACGGGGAAGCACCGCCAAGCTCTGGAGGTGGTGGATCCCGGGATCGTCCGTGTTCCAATGAGAAACCAAAAGCTTCACCTTCACCCCGCGCACTGCCGCGTCGCGCACAGCATTGTCAATAGAAGCATAGAATCGGCGCGGTTTTCCGTAGCTCAGCGGGGTGAAATCAAGAAGCTGGATTCGGATCTCCTGCTGGGCCTCTCCCATAAGGCGCGTCAGTTCTGCTTCGGAATCTCCCACTCCCGGTGGGTTAAACCGCCAGGGGCTGGCGACCAGGTAAGAACGTAAGGAGCGATCGAAAAGAGGAGGGACTTCATTATCCGGAACGGCAGGGGTGGTTGTTCCCGCGATCGCCCAGTCGTGATTGAACACCGACTGGACATGGGTCACGACTTCCGGCTCCGAGACACTCAGTCCCAACTCATGGATATGTTTAAGCGATCGCCAATCAAAATTCTGGCTGCCCACATAGGCGCGTGTCGAGTCCACCACAAAATACTTGGCATGGATAATGCCCTCTCCGTTTACCTGGGACCACTCCAGAATGCGCAGTTCCAGATTGGGGATAGTCTTGAGCCTGGCGATGCCTTCCCAAGAGTTTCTCTCAAACTTTTTTTCCAAAATAAATCGGATCTTTACGCCGCGTTTGGCGGCGCGCTGGAGGGCTTTCAAGGGTGCTTCTAGGGGTTCCCCTTTGGCCGGGGTGATATAGAACTCGTTGATGTCTATGGTCTTCGTGGCTTGATCGAACATCTCGGGCCAGACCTCTTGGGCCTGCCGTAGATCGGCCTCCTCCAGGGTGGTCTCCACTGGATAGGAGTAGACGAGCTCGTAGCCCGGCACCGC
>JACQJM010000108.1 GCA_016205045.1 Elusimicrobiota bacterium
AAATTATACCTAAAATTATTTCACCACAGGAAAGTAGGGTTGTGAGGGAGGCAGCTGGTTTTCGGGAACTCCCAGCGCCTTGGCGAGCGCCCGTAATTTTAGCTGGACCTTAGCCGTATTTTTGGGGCCCATGCGAAGGAGCGCTTTCTGGGGAGGGCTCAGGCTTTCCAATGTGGGATCCATCATCACGTAGGTGGACACTTTTTTCCTCACGCGGATATTGTCCTGTACCAGGGGAGTCTTGAGCAGGTCCTGGGTGGCCTGAACCAATCTTGCCTGAAAGCCGTTCTGCCAGCAGCCCTGCTCCCGACAGGTTTGTTCAAAAACAGGTTTAAGCATTTCGAAAAGTCTAACCATGGCCGGAACATTCAAAGATTGGATGGTGTTGGCTATCCCGTCATACCGAGCATAGCTTTTAGGATCAATATACAGTTTTTTCCCCACACGTTTTACCATGAAACGCTTGTGAGGCCTTAAAAATCCAATGGTGTCACGAGGTAATTTGCCGTTGGCAATGATATCTACTGCGGCCGTGATCCGTCGAATAATCTCATCCTTCTTGAGCCACGTCGCTAGGGCGGGATTGGAGGAAAGGCTCTCTGATTTTTCGCGGATGAAGGTATCGCTCTGTTCCAGGGTGGGACCTCCAGGCACCGGAGAGGTGGCTGGGGGCGGCACGTTAACCGTGGGCGATAGAGTCGGTTCGGGGGGAAGGGCGGGCTTAAATAAGGAAGGAGAAAAATAAATCCACGAGACCACAGCTACTCCCACGAAAAAAACAAGTCCGATCCAAATTTTTTTGTTTCCACTTGGGCTGTTTTCTTCCATGATGTTTTACCTCCTCCGAGTGTTAGGAGCTTTCCACGGGATAGCTTAGCTCCAGAAAGTCTAACCGACAAGGGGTCGGTCGGTCCTAATCCACATAGGTCCTTTTTCCGCCCCGCCAGGGACCAAAAGACTCATAAAGGAAGAAGTCTCATATTTATAGGATGAAATGAGAGAATGTTTTAAGATAACTAATTAAGGAGAATCCTATGCGGAAGTTTGGTGTCCACGGGTCTGTCCGATCTGTCTGGATTTTGGGGCTTTTCGTCTTAATTCTTATGGGGACAAACCCTACGCGGGCCGGGCAAATTGTGGAAGCCGGCAGCCTGAATATGGGCTCCGTACCCAAGAGAGCAGTATGTCCTGCTCTTCTTTCGGGGCTTAAAAGATTCTTGGGCACAGCGGCTGGCGAGAGTTTGGTCCGGGAAGTGCCCTCTTTTATGGAGCTCACCTCTCGTTCTGGAGTGGAGCATGTGTATAGTGCGTACCATCTCTTGGTGCGGGCCTTAAAAGAACACCCTAGTGCGGTCGCGCAAAAAGAGATAGGGAATTTGCTTCGATCCGAGGCTGATAAAATTATAGAGGCGAGAGTGCGAGGGCGGATGGGAGATGAACAGCTTTTGGCGGCGGTGTGGGAACTGGAAATTTTCGAACCTGTTTCTGCCGTTTCCGACGAATTAAATCTGGCGAAGCAATTGGCCGCTTCCGCTCGATCGGGTCAGGCCATCCATTTCGTGGAGGAAACCGCCAGAGATCTGGGATCTTTTTCAGAACCAGACCCGGTGGGTGGGCCAGCCCCATCTCCATCGGTGGATCCCGCCAAATGGACCGTCATGGTTTTTGTCAATGGGAAGAACAATTTAGAGAAGTTTGGTCTTTTAAACATCAACCAGATGGAAGCGGTGGGTTCCTCGGATCAGCTTAAAGTGGCGGTGGAGTTTGGAAGGCTGGGACGCGGCGGCGATGGGAACTGGAGGGGGCAGCGTCGGTACGTGATCCAAAAAGACAAGGACACCACCAAAATCACAAGCCCCGTTTTACAAGAAATCCCCAAGGCGGACATGGGGGATTGGAATCATCTCGTGGAATTTACCCAATGGGCCAAGCAGGCAGCTCCGTCTGAGAAAACGATGCTCATTGTGTGGAACCATGGCAGCGGGTGGGATCTTCAGAATTGGCCGCCCAATTATCGCGCAGCGACTACTCCTCTGGGTGTTTCCTATGATGATGAGACGGGAAACCACATCTCCACTCCCGACCTAGGGAAAGCCTTGGCCGCTATAGGAAAAGTGGATATCCTCGCGTTTGATGCGTGTCTCATGCAGATGGCTGAGGTGGTGTATCAGGTCATGCAGAATGTGGAGGTGATGGTGGGCTCCGAGGAAGTCGAGCCCGGCGAGGGATACAATTACCGAACATTTTTAGCGCCCATCGCCGCGAATCCTCTCTTAGGACCTCAAGAAGTGGCCGGAGTCGCGGTCAAAGCTTATGTAGAAAGCTATGCGGGGGGGAAGGAACAGGTGACGCAGTCCGCGGTTAGAGCCAGCGCCATGAAGCCTTTGCTGGCGTTGCTGAATGAGTGGACTCGTCTGATCATGGCCGCCAAGGAGTCGGACGTGGTCCGCGCGGCTCGTTCCCGCGTTCAGAGTTTTTTTGTGAAGGACAACATTGACCTTCTGCATTTTGTGAGGCTCGTTCTGGAGAAAACCAAAAATGAAGGTGTGCGGGAAAAAGGAGAGGCGTTGGCGGCTTTTCTTTCTCAAGCAGTTTTCGCCAATGGCACTCAGGGCAATACCATGGCGAATGCCTCAGGTCTGGCAATTTATTTTCCCAGAGGGAGCTATAACCGAGCCTATGACGATCTGGCTTGGGCCAAGGACGGCAACTGGGCCAGCTTTTTGAAGTGGTTTTTGAGCAGTCGGTAATGGGAGCGCTTCGGGAAATTGCGGGAGAATTAAGAAGGGCTTTCTAGAACTTCTCGCACTTTCTTGGCCAAGGCGTCGGGGGTGAATGGTTTTTGTAAGAAATGAATTCCTTCCCGAATGACTCCATCCTGAGTCACCACGCTGTCGGAATAACCCGAGAGGTACAGCACCTTGGTTTGAGGTCTCATCTGGGTTACTTCCTTGGCTAAGTTACTTCCGCTCATGTGCGGCATCACCATGTCCGTGACTAAAATGTGAATGGGCCCTTGTTCCCGACAAATCTTGAGTGCTTCTTCGCCGTTGGGTGCCTCCAAAACACTGTACCCGTACAGAGTCAGGGCTCGTCTTATTAAAAACCGGACGATCTCCTCATCCTCTACAACCAAAACAGTCTCCTCACCCTTAATGGATCTGGGCGGCTCGGAATCTTTTTTGGGGGTGGGGGAAGTTTCCTGAACTTGAGGGAAAGAAAGTGTGAATGTGGTTCCCTCGCCCAACACGCTGTTCGCCCAAATATAACCGGCGCTTTGCTTCACGATCCCATACACCGTGGAGAGGCCGAGACCCGTGCCTTTGCCGGTCTCCTTGGTGGTGAAAAAGGGCTCAAACATGTGAGTCAAGATATCCTTGCTCATGCCGCACCCCGTGTCCGTGACCGTGAGCGTCACATAAAATCCCGGGGTGACATGGAAAGTGCCGGATTGGCTTTGATCCAGGTACGAGTTGGATGTTTCAATGACGAGTTTTCCGCCTTGGGTCATGGCGTCTCGGGCATTGATCGCCAAGTTCATGATGATCTGCTCGATCTGGCCTGCGTCCGCCTTTATCAGGCCTAAATTTTTTCCCTTCACGATCTCAAGGTCAATATCCTCTCCGATCAAACGATGCAGAAGCTTCTCCAAGCCGATCAACACCGTGTTCAGGCTCAATATCTTGGGCTCTATGATTTGTTTGCGGCTGAAGGCCAGAAGTTGTCGGGTGAGGTCTGCGGCGCGTCGGGCGGATTTTCTTATTTCCTCGATGTCCTTGCAGGCGGGGTGATTGTCCCCTAAGGCCTGGAGTGCGAACTCGCAGTTGCCCAATATGGCGGTAAGCAGATTGTTGAAATCATGGGCCACCCCTCCCGCCAATCTTCCCACAGCTTCCATTTTCTGGGATTGGAGAAACTGTTGTTCCAGTTGCTTCTTTTCTGATTTTTCCTTGGCTTCTTTAATCGCTTTTAAGACGGCCGGGATCAATCTCTTGGGATTGCTTTTTAAAACGTAGTCGGTCGCTCCGGCCAGGAGCGCCTGCACCGCACCGTCCTCTCCGATGGTGCCCGAAAAGTAAAGGAAAGGGATATCGGGGTGTGTTTCGAGTGCCATGCGCAGGGCAGAGGCTCCGTCAAAAGAGGGAAGGGTATAGTCGGAGATGATGAGATCGAATCCCCCCGCGTTAAGGAGGGACTGATATTCCTCCCGTGACTGCACGCGGCGGATCTCACAGGGGACATGGGCCTCCTCAAACAGGGCTCGCAAAAGCTCTGCATCAGTTTTGTCATCTTCGAGGTGGATAAGCCGGATCGCTTTCCGGGAAGAGCTTTCACTGGGTTCTGGGGGAGTGTTCATGGAGATTTTAAAACGCTCCGCACAAGGGAAATATTCTACTTTACTTAATTTTTGTTTGCAACGAATGTCTTAATTACAATAAAATTAGTTCTTGCACGAGTATGAGTG
>JACQJM010000118.1 GCA_016205045.1 Elusimicrobiota bacterium
ATTTTTATGTTTAGGGCTTTGGATGGGGATGGCCTCCGTGGTTCGAATGGAGGCGGCCAAGCCTAAAGAGAAGCCCAGGTCCGATGTTATTCAGGTGTATTCTGTGAAGAAAGGCGGGTTGATTATGTCCGAAAAAATGGAAAAAACAGAGGAAGAGTGGAGAAAAATGCTGACTTCAGAGCAGTTCACCGTGACCCGTAAGAAGGGGACCGAGGCGCCTTTTACGGGAGAGTACTGGAACAACCATGAAAAGGGCATTTACCAGTGTGTCTGTTGTGGGTTGGACCTGTATGACTCCGCCAAGAAGTATGAGTCCGGGACGGGCTGGCCCAGTTTTTGGGATGTGATCAATAAACTGAACATCGAGCTGAAGAAGGACAAAAGTTTTTTTACCACCCGGACGGAGGTGGTGTGTCGGAGGTGTGGGGCGCATTTGGGCCATGTGTTTGAGGATGGGCCCAAACCCACGGGGCTCAGGTACTGCATGAACTCGGCAGCTTTGAAGTTTCAGAAGAAATAAGAATATTAACTGAGTGGGGCCTGTCTAGGGTTGTCGCTCCAAAAACCAAGGTCGCCATCTGCGGCGCCTTTGCCCCTCTCGGGCCGGCCAAATGTTAAGTGCGGCCCTGCGAGAGGCTTTTTTCCGGACAATCCCTAGCCACCCACTCAGTTGAGAGAGGGCTCGTTCTAGCAGATCTCCGTAAATGATTTCAAGAAATGTGGGTTTGGGCGAAAGGTGATTTTATGTTGATTAAGGAGGGGTGTTGTGAAAGGAAAGTGTTATAACAAGAACTGTGATGTAACGAATGCGGAACTTTTTGGGGTGTGGATTCCGGCGGGGGAAACCGTAGGTATGGTCACCAAAACGGATACCCCAAAGTATGTCAGGCTGTGTCAGAAATGCCGGGATGGATTTAAAATAAGGGGTGTCGGTTTTTTAAGGCTTTAATAATTGTGTCCACCAATAGTTTTCCCAAATTCCTGCCAAAGTTTTACGCAATGGAAGACATCGTTGCTCCCAAATTCTAGGGCAAAAGACCTATTTGCATATGGGCCTTTATTCCTAAAAGTTTTATTTTATGCTAGGATGCTCCCAGCGTTGCGTTCCGCCCGGGGCGGCGCTTAAAAAATGGCGAGGGGGTGTCTGGTGAGAAAGATTTGCATCTTGTCGTGTGTGGTGTTGTTCGGTGCTTCTTTAGGAGGGGCCCTAGGCCACGCAGGGGAATCCATCGAGGCCCAAAGATCCCAGTCTGCGAGTTCTTTTCAACAGCTCTCCCACTTTAAGCCTAGACTGAGACCGCGCCTCAGAATTCAGCAGATCGTGAATGTGGAAGAGGGAGAAAAAGCTTTGACGCCGGCTCCCGGCGTCTGCCCAAGACGCCTCCTCCACCTGGAGGGGGTTGTTCGGCTACACAGCACATCCCTGCCTCTACCTCTTTTCCCCGGGCATGTCCCTCCGGATGGGGAAGAGAGACAGTCCTTCGTGATCATGGAGGGAAACGCGTTTCTCCGGGACGGGTTGGGGCGCGTCTTAAAGGATGCGGTTGATTTTTCCCCCAGGGTGGATTTGGAGCAGGATGAAAAATCGGGGATTTTGTCCGGCACCGCATGGCTCAGGGCCTACGTTTCTGTTTTTGAAGGGGAAAAATATCTGGGAACAACGCGCGTGATAGGTTCTATTCCGGTTCGAGGAACGATGAATATTTCCGGAAGGGGTCGCGTTTCCGGAAGTTTGTGCGTGCCGTAGATTCTTCCTCCAGCTACCCTCTCCTACCAGTCAAAGTACTTCCAAATTGCTAAAATTTCTTACCAGCCCGCAGGGGTTGTATGTTTAAAAAAACACCCTCTTTAACCATTTTGCTCACCGAGGCCCGGGACGCTCTGTTCCGGTTTCCCTTCGCGCTTCTCTGTGGTTTCGTTTGCACGGGACTCTCCATATACTTAGTTCACTGGGCTCCCTCAGTGAAGGGATACCACCTTTCTCTTCTGATGCGCATTCTTTATGGAGCGACGCTGGGTCTCCCTTTATTTTTTGCCTTAGAGGTTTTTAAAGAGAGGCTGCAGCCTACTGCGCAAAAGAGCCTGCGATTTTTACCAGCCCTGGGCATCCTTTTTCTAATAGGGTTTATCTCCTCCTACGTTGATTCTTCGCCCAAAATTTTCCTTTTTCGCTATTTTCAGTTCAGTTTTGGACTGCATCTTTTGGTGGCATTCGCTCCTTATGTAGGGCCGGGGCGCACCCACGGTTTTTGGCAGTACAATAAAACTCTGTTTTTGAGATTTCTCGCTGCGGTATTTTACTCCTTCACGCTGTATTGTGGGCTCACGATGGCGCTGTGGGCGATCGATTTTTTACTGGGTATCAAGATCCCGGGCCGGACATTTGCCGATCTCTGGTTCTTGGTCATTTTTATTTTTAACACCTGGTTTTTCTTGGTGGGGGTTCCCAAGGATTTTGAGGTGCTGGACCGCACCTCCGATTATCCTCGGGGCCTTAAAATTTTCACCCAGTACATTCTCATCCCCTTGGTCACGTTGTATGTGATGATTTTGTATGCCTACATGGGCAAGATCCTGGTCACCTGGCAATGGCCTCAAGGGATCACCGGGTATTTGGTGTGTGGGGTTTCTATCCTGGGGATTTTAAACCTGCTTCTGGTGTATCCCACACAGGAAGGGCCGGGGAATCAGTGGATTAAAATTTACTCCCGCACTTTCTACATTGCTCTTTTTCCTTTAATCGTGCTTCTGGTGTTCGCGGTGTGGCACCGCGTGTCGGATTACGGGATTACCGAGAGACGGTACTTCCTGATCATGCTCTCGGCCTGGGTGACCTGGATGGCCGCCTACTTTACTTTCAGCCGGGGAAAAAACATAAAGCTCATCCCCATCTCACTCTGCATGCTCGCCTTCGCCACTTCATTCGGGTTCTGGGGAGCTTATGGGGTATCCCGTAGAAATCAAGTGGGCCGATTAAAAAACGTGCTGGAGAGGGAGGGGGTTTGGGTCCAAGGAAAAGTGCACAAAGCGACCGGCGAAGTTCCTTTCCGTGCCCGCAAGGAAGCCAGCTCTATCTTGGACTACCTAGGAGACATGCATGGGATGGGGGTTGTGCAGCCGTGGTTCTCGGTGGACGTGGGAACAATGACCGCATCGCAGATCATGGCAGAGATGAGAATGTCCTACGTCTCCCGATGGGAAAGAAAGGCGGAAGAGGACAAAAAGCAGTTTTCCTATTACTTGAGTGTGAAGCAAAAACAGATCACCCGCGTGGCAGGGTATGAATTCTTCTATCCCTTGGATCTGTACCGAGGCTCCAACTCTCGCGTGGGGGGAGACGAGTTTCAAGCTAAGCGAAGGGAGTTCTGGGTGGGCTTCGGCCCGGGTCCCGCTTCCCTGCAGATACGCGAGGGAAACAAGCTGGTTTGGGAGGTCTCTCTTGGTTCACAGATCGCCCGCATCAAGAAGTTTAAATCCGAAAATCCCGCCCGCTATGATATTCCTGAGGAGTGGAAGACGGCGGAGCAGGAGAACGCCGGTTTGAAAGCCAAGGTGGTCATGGACCATGTGACGGGGGTGGAGATGTCCACGGGCACGCGAGTAAATTATCTCAAGGGAAATTTATTTTTCAAATTAAAGAAATGAACACGGTTCCTGCTCCTTTGTTGGTCACCACCCCTCAGGCTCTCTCAGAGCTGGTGGAACGTCTGCTCCGAAGTTCTCGTGTGGCGGTGGATACAGAATCAAACAGCTTTTTCGCTTATCATGACCGGCTCTGCCTGATCCAGTTCTCCTCCGATCAAGGGGATTATGTCGTGGACCCGTTTACGGTGGGAAATATTAAACTTTTGGAGAAAGTGTTCCGGGAGGAGCGGTTGGAAAAGGTGTTTCATGCGGCCCAAGAGGATATTCGGTTTTTACGCATGGAGTTGGAGGGTCCCTTTCATCCTCTCTTCGATACCATGGCGGCCGCGCGCATATTGGGCTTAAAAGAGGTGGGGTTGGCGCCGTTGCTGTCCCACCACTTCCAAGTTTCCCTCAATAAAAAACTTCAGCGTTCCAACTGGGGCAAAAGACCTCTGACCCGGGAGCAGTTGGAGTATGCGGCCAAAGATACCCATTATCTTCTCGCCCTAAGGGATCTTCTCCACAAAAAACTGGAGGAGAAGAATCTGCTGGAGGAAGCTCAGGAGGAATTCCAGCGGATCGCCGAGGCCAAACAGGAGCCGCGGCAGTTCGATCCGGAGGGTTTTCGAAATATGCCTGGGGCTCGGGATCTGCACCCTCGGGGGTTGACTATTTTGCAGGCCCTCTACGCGCGTCGCGACCAAGAGGGTCGGCGGGTGGACCTGCCTGTGTTCATGATTCTGCCGGAGTCTCTTTTGGTGGAGCTCTCACGTCGAAGTCCCACCGATGAAGCGCATCTGGCCCAGGTGCCTGGAGTGACTCCTTATATATTAAAGAGGCATGCCCGATGGATTTTAGACACGATGGCTCAAGCCAAATCTGCGGCCTTGGTGGGGCCTCCCCAGGAACCCTTGATCCCGAGGATGGATGATCAGGAAATAGCCCGCTACGAGAAACTGCGGGCTTGGAGAAACCAAAAAGCGAGAGAGCGCGGGGTGGAGGGTGACGTGATTGTTCCCAACCGGGTGCTCAAGGATTTGGCGCGAAAGATGTCTTCTTGGGAAAAAGGGAAAGTGAATGTGGAGGGATTGAAAAGAGAGCTGCAACAATTTCCAGAGATGAGCCCCAGAAAAATGACAACTTATGGAGAAGAGTTGGTGCGGCTTTTATCTGAAATGCTTCAATAAAAAAGAAAGGAGGGTGCAATGAAATATGTTTTAGTTCTTTCTGTTTTTTTGACGGGATGTGTGACGATGGGAAAACCCTTTGATTACGCTAACGTCTCTAAACTCAAGACAGGGAAAACGACTCAGGCGGAGGTCAAATTCATTTTTGGGGAGCCGTATCGTCGCGGACTGGATGATGGAGATCTCACCTGGACCTATCTGGATTACTACTACGGTCTTTTTGGCCCTCGGGAGACGCGTGACCTGACGGTCCGATTCAATGCCGATGGCACGGTGAAGTCCTATTCCTATCAGACGAGCGACCCGGAAGAGAAGATAAAGTGATTGGGGCTGGGGGCTGGGGGTTGGGGTCTGGTAATGAAGAATGAAAATAGGAAAATTTGAAATTTACCCCGTCTCGGATGGCTATTTCCGCTTGGATGGCGGGGCCATGTTCGGGGTGGTGCCTAAGGTGCTGTGGGAAAAAAGCGATCCGGCCGATGAGAGAAACCGCATTTCCCTGGCCCTGGGATGCCTTTTGATCAAGACCCCCGGGGAAAAATGGGTGTTGGTGGACACGGGGCTCTCCGATAAGTATGAACAGGACCCACGGTTTATGAAGATTTATGCGGTGGAGAGGCCCCGCACTCTTTTCGATGAGTTGAAAAGTTTTGGATTGACTCCTTCCGACATCAGCCTGGTGTTGAACACGCACCTTCACTTTGATCACTGTGGAGGCAATACGGTTTGGGAAGGGAAAAAACCCACGCCGGCATTTCCTAAGGCTAAATACGTCGTTCAAAAGGCGGAGTGGGAGGATGCCCAGAGTCCCCACGAGAGAAACCAAGCCAGCTACCTTCCCGAAAATTTCGAATGTCTGGACGATCACAAACGTCTGGAGTTGGTGGAAGGGGAGTTTGAGCTGGAGCCCGGTCTGAAGGTATTTCGCAGCGGGGGTCACACGCGCGGGCACCAATGCGCGGTGGTGGAGTCGGAAGATCAGGGTGCCATTTTCTTGGGAGATCTTATCCCCACCAAGTCCCACGTCCCTCTGCCCTGGATCATGGGGTATGACCTTTTTCCTCTGGATACTTTGGAAGAGAAGAGAAGGCTCTTGGGGATGGCCGAGAATAAGCGTTGGCTTCTGGTTTTTCAGCACGATCCCCGCCAGCGCTCCGGATTTTTAAAGACGGTGGAAGGACGGCCCATCGTCACCCCGCCGGCCGAGGAATAACATGCAGAGCCGAAACCTCCACCCCTGGAATGTGACGCCCAGAGAGGCGATCCATATCCAGAAAAAGCTGAGACATAAAGTTCTCACAAACGGACGCCCTCTCCAAATTCGCACGGTGGCGGGGGCGGATATTTCCTGGGCGGCGGACGGTTGGGGATACGGCGGGGTGATCGTGTTCTCTTATCCGGACTTGAAGGAGGTGGAGCGACAGCACTTTTGTGGAAAGGCTCCGTTTCCCTATGTCCCCGGGCTTCTCTCCTTTCGCGAGATACCTCTTCTGCTCAAGGTGTTCGAAGAAGTCCATACGGAACCGGATGTGATTTTCGTGGATGGCCAAGGCATCGCGCACCCGCGCAGGATGGGGATTGCCTCGCATCTGGGATTGGTTCTCAATAAGCCCACCATTGGGTGCGCCAAGTCGCTCCTGATAGGGGAGTACCGCGAACCCAGGAAAAAAAGGGGAGGATTTTCATCCTTAATGGATGGGGGAGAGAAAGTGGGGGCGGCGTTGCGGACCCGAGCGGAAAGCAATCCCATTTTTGTGTCGGTGGGGCATCTTATCGGCTTGGAAGAATCTATCCGGTTGGTGATGGATTGTTCGGATGGGTATCGCATCCCTAAGCCGACACGGGAAGCAGACCGGTTTGTGGGGCAGCTGGCTCAAAAGGGCTAGTCAGGAGATAATCATGTCTGAGGTTTCTGTTCCGGAGCTCTTAAGGCATAGTTCCAATGTCCTTCATGTGGTGGAGGGGGTGTTCTTCTCCTTGGTGGCGCTGGCGGCGTTGGTCGAGATTAAGACCTCTTCTTTAAACTGGCGGCGGATTTGGTCTCTGTTTCTTTTAGTGGGAGGAGCTTTTCTGGCGGCGTGCCTTATTTTTCAGAAAGAAACTTCCCAAATCTCACGGGCATGGTTAAATTTACAGGCATCCCCCATGAGAGTGCAGCATATTGCCGTGGCGGTGCTGCTGTTTGTTGCGGGAGGCTACGAGCTCATTTTACTTCGTCGGCCGGATCTTAAAACAATAGGCTATTTTAGCGGATTGCTTTTGATGGTGGTGGGGGTTCTCTTCTGCGTCCATGTCCAAAAGGGTGCCCCCAAAGCGGTGGCCTACTCGCTTCTCTATCACCGTGCGGTGGGACTCTTTTTTATTCTGGCGGGCATTTCCAGAATGGCCCAACGCGCCACCCACAAAATTTCTTGGAACTACGCCTGGACTTTTTTTCTTCTCCTGTGCGGATTTCTGATGGCCACCTATCGGGAGCCTTCTGGGGCCTTCGAACCTCAAAGAGTGTCTTTTAGTTCCGAGGATATGAAGTCGCTGCTTCAGTAGATAAGCTCACCAGATAACGTTCCTTGTTTTGAATGAATTCGTCCGCATCACGAAATCCTAATTGAAATGCTTTCTGGCACTTCTGCGTGCTGAAATCCAGCATGTAAAAGTCCAGATCTTGTGAGGGGTAGAAGTGGTAGGTCCGCGGTTGCTTGGGGTGGTTTTTTAAAGATTCTATGCCCGCCGCCATCTGTGTGCCGATCACATGCTTGCCGAAATGGTTGTTGAGCCAGGTGAAGGGGTTGAGGGTGAAGGGGATGGGTTCGGGTCGGACCACGTTGACTACGAACACCTCTTCTGCGTCCGCCACGGGTGAGAAAGAAACTTTTTTTTTGCCGATCACCCCGCCGTCAATAAGGGTTTGAGTAGTTCCGTGGACTTGGATTTTAACCGGAGGAAATACCCAGGGGATGGCACAACTAGCCAAGAGATAGTCTACCAGGAATCCGTCCCACTTTCCCTGGGGATTAAACACGGCATTTTGGGGAAGCCAGGTATCCAGGGGAAGAGTCGCCACGTACAAAGTAAAGTGCCCTTCTTTTTTAGCTTTTTCCTCGTTCATCCAGCGATTGATGAATTTCCTCAGTCCATTCAGAGAAAAGAGGCTGGCAGGAAAAAGTCGTGGGGGAGGCGTGAGGATGTCCTTGTTTCTTAAGGAGGTCCAACATCTTTTCAGCTCTTCGGGATCGTGGAGATACGCGGCTCCATTAAGAGCTCCCGCGCTGATGCCCATCACGGGATCGAACTTGAGTCCATGGTGAGTGATCCAGCGATAGAGGCAGCCCGCCTGCCAGCTTCCCCAAGAACCTCCGCCTCCCAGAACTAATCCTCGGTTCATACGTTTCAGTATCCAAAAGATTATATAAAATCCACTCGTCGTCTTCACCCTCTCTTCTGTCGTAGCAAAAGTGCCTGGTAAAAGTACCAGGCTTCTTTGCGACGGCTCCTTTTGACTTAAGCCTTCCATCTATTGACTCCATGGCGGGCGTCTGTTAAAATTCAGCCGATGAGACCTAATCTCCTAATTTCTATTTTCCTAATCTCCTCCCTCATAATAGGTTGCGCTTCTCCTCAGGTGGCCATGCGGCGCAAGTCGGATTGGAACCACCCTCAAAAAGTGGCCATCTTTCCTTTCGATAATCTTTCAGGAAGAGGAGATGTGACGCTGGGAATGCGCGCTTCTCAGATTTTTGGGCATCAACTCGTAAATTTTGCGCAGTACCAGCTGGTGGAGGTCGGGGCCATGGATGGGAAGCAGGATCCCATAGAGGTGGGCAGAAGGTTAGGTGTGGATGCGGTGGTGGTGGGAGCGGTCACCGATTACCGGCCCAGGAAATTCATGATTTTTCCTCCCGCCTCCGTGGGCATCGAAGTGAAGCTTCTGGATGTGGCCACTCGGGAAGTTCAGTGGTCTGTCTCCTACCGCAAAACATTTAGGGCTGTTCATTGGATCTCTTTTATTGTCTGGCCCATAGGTGTTTTCTTGACCGTCACCTCTCCTACCGAAGAGACACGCCTACAGCAGGTGTGTCAGCAATCCACCGAAGCTCTCCTTTACGGGGTCTGATTCCTAGATTTTAAAAAGTAGTACAATGTCAAAAGTACCATGAGCAAAAGTGCTTGGAACACTATCATCGAGCCGTTTAAAATCAAATCCGTCGAACCTCTGGGTTTTACCGACCCGAAGGAGAGAGAGGAGATCCTGCGCCAGGCCCACTACAACATTTTTAAAATCCCTGCCGATAAAGTACTCATCGATCTCCTGACCGATTCGGGCACCGCCGCCATGTCCGCGGAACAGTGGGGCGCCCTGATGCGGGGGGATGAGTCCTACGCCGGAGCCCGCAGCTTCTTCGTATTTGAGAAAACCGTCCGCGACTTGACCGGATACCGTGAGATTTTGCCCGTTCATCAGGGGCGTGCGGCCGAGAGAATTTTGTTCGGATTCGTGGGAGGGAAGGGAAAAGTCATCCCGGCCAACACCCATTTCGACACCACCCGAGCCAACGTAGAGGTCTCAGGAGCCGAGGCTTTGGATTTGCCCGTCCCGGAAGCCTGGAATTTTCATACCGGAGGATCTTTTAAAGGAGACATGGACTGTGAGGCCTTGGAAAAGGTGCTCAAGTCCAAGGGGAAATCTGTTCCTCTTGTGATCCTCACCATCACAAACAACTCTTTGGGTGGCCAGCCTGTTTCCATGAAGAACATCAAAGAGGTGAGCCGAATCTGCAAGAAATATAGGGTGCCTCTTTTTCTGGATGCCGCCCGATTCGCTGAGAACGCCTACTTTATTAAGCTAAGAGAGCAGTGTTACGCCTCCAAAACCCCCCGTGCCATCGCCCAAGAGATGTTCTCCCATGCGGATGGATGTCTCATGAGCGCCAAGAAAGATGGTCTTGTGAACATGGGTGGATTTTTGGCCATGAATGACCCTCACTGGGCCCAGAAAGCCCGGGAGATAGAGATCATAGGGGAAGGATTTCCCACTTATGGCGGCCTAGCGGGACGGGATCTGGAGGCCATGTCCCAAGGACTTCAGGAAGTCCTGGATGAAGAGTACCTCAAGTACCGCATCCGGTCTGTGGAATACTTGGGAGAAGGGTTGCAGGAGCATGGGGTGCCCATCGTGGAACCGCCGGGAGGTCATGCGGTGTACGTCAACGCCAAAGAATTTCTGGGCCACATTCCTCCTGAGAGATTTCCCGCTCAGGCTTTGGTCTGTGCCCTCTATTTGGAAGCGGGCATCCGCACCGTGGAGATAGGCAGCCTTATGTTCGGAAAACGAAATAACGGAAAATTTATCCCCGCCAAGATGGAACTTTTAAGATTGGCGGTTCCCCGCCGAGTCTATACCCAGAGCCACATCGATTTCGTGATCGAAGTATTCGGCCGTTTAGCCAAGAAGAGAGAAAAAATCCAGGGCCTCAAGATCGTAGAAGCCTCACCCATCCTAACCCACTTCACCGCCAAGCTTGCCCCAGTTTGAATTATGAGAAATTGGTCTGAGAAATTGGCGGTTTTGGGCGGTGGACTGGGGTTGGCCACGGGCATTATTTTTTCTTATCCTTTAGTAGCAGCGATTTTGGAACTTCCCTTTTACATGTTTGGGTGGCGTGAGCTATGGCCATGGAGTTCACTCCGTTCCGCGGTTGTTTCGCTGCCCTTAATTATTCCTGCTTTTTGGATGCTCGTAGTGCCTGCATTACTATTCTTTCTTTTAGGTTATTGGTTAGGGGTGAAAATCGATAGAAAATGCTCTCAGCGTCCTAATGATGAAAAGTCCGCTTGACCATTTTGACCAGGTTTAAATTCTCTTTGAGCATTCGAGTTTTGCCCTGGTCAAAAATTTGCCCAAGTAGAAGCCTCACCCATCCTAACCCACTTCACCGCCAAGCTCAGCCCTGTTTAACCCGCTGACACGATGACTCTGGACCAACTGGCCGAGTTCGTGGCGAAAGCCTAAAATTCCTGTAAAATCCTTGTCTTTTTTTGTATAGTCCTCCAGGCTGGAAAGTAGGAACTAATGTAGAACGGAGGCTATAATGGTGAAAAGACTGGAACAGTGGTTGGAAGAGCATAAGACCCACGCGTACGCCTTACTGCGCATCGTGTCGGGATTCATGTTCGCATTTCATGGTGCTCAGAAAATACTAGGGGTGCTTTCTGATTTTCAGCCCCCATTTGGATCCCAAATCTGGATCGGTGGGGTCATAGAGCTTCTGGGTGGGCTGGCTGTGATGCTGGGGTTTAAGACGCGCCTCGCGGCTTTTATCTGTAGCGGCGAGATGGCTGTGGCCTATTTCCAGTTCCACTGGAAATTCCAGTTTGGGGCTAATTTCTTCCCGGGGATCAACAAAGGCGAAGCGGCCGTTCTCTACTGCTTCATTTTCCTTCTCCTCGCATGTCGCGGCGCCGGCAAATGGAGTCTAGGTAAAGATTGATTTAGCCTTCACACTCCTCCACCTCACCGTAAATTAACGCCGATCTAGGTATTCCTTTGTTTAAATCCAGCGAAGATTTTTTCAACCATGTGGACGAGCTCCTCGTCTCACTTGATAAAAGCGGGAAAAGGTCCGTGGCGGAGGAGCTTTATAAGGGCATGCGTTGCATAAACGGGCTCACGGATGGCTATTTTGACTTCTTAAGTTTCATCGAAAAAGCTTATCGAGACGATTTCCCCAAGCTTAACCCCCAACAGCAGAAATCTTTCCTAGCTATTTACAGAGCCGTATATTACGCTGCCAATCGCGGCCTCCTCAAATTGTCGGTGTTGTACTGGTGGTACAGCCTTCGCCATCTAATAAAAAGAACCAAATAAAAAGAACCAGGTTCTTTTGTCCCTGGCTCTTATATGACATATATGACGCATTTAAATCGTTTTTTGCCTAAATCTACCCACCCGTGCTATAAGAACCAGGTTCTTTTTGTAAGGTTCTTTTTGTATAAAGTCATTCTGTTGGGAATACGAAGGCGTTCCGAGAAAACTTATCGATAAACTCTAGAATTTGATAACCTGTCGCTAGTGAGAGGAAGCCTGATTGGAATCTAAATACCTAAGAATGATCCGCGGGATGAAGAGTGGTAGAAAGCGGGAGTGGTCCGTCTATATCCTTCGTTGCGGAGATGGAACTCTGTATGCCGGAATAGCCAAGAATGTCCAGGCCAGATTAAAGCAACATAACAACGGAAAAGGAGCAGCCTACACCCGAACCCACCTGCCGGTCGAGTTAGTGTATGAAAAAAACGGTTTAACCAGATCCAAGGCGCTCATTCGCGAAGCTCAAATCAAAAGAATGCCGCGCGATAAGAAGGAAACACTCATTCATTGAAATTATTCATGAATTGGACCGGAGGGTGACGGAAGAACCTGCTTCTTTTAGCATGATGGGAAGTGTTATCGGAGGACCTGATACTTGCTTTGGACAAACCCATTGGCAAATTGCTTGGTCCCAAGATGGCGCAGCTTGATATCATGTTGTGTCGGGCCGAACAGAGGGATTCCCTTGCCGATCAGGATGGGAAGTTTTGTAATGGTGATCTCTTGAATCAAACCCGCATTAAGAAATCCTTGAATGGTCTTGCCCCCATCCACATACACATGTTTGAAACCGCGCTGGGAAAGCTGCCGGACCAACTTTGCGGGGGAAGATGACGAGGACTCAACGGTTTGGGCAATGCGTTTCGGGATAGTCAACCGGCGACGGCTTAGAACAACAACGGGCTTGTTCCCGTAGGGCCATTTTTTGAAGCTCAATACTTTCTCGAAGCTCTTGCGGCCTATTACCAGCGCGTCAACGCTTTTAAAAAATGCTTTGTACCCCCAGTCCTCGCCGCCGCTGCCATCGGGGAGCCAGTCGATATCGCCGTTGGCTCTTGCGATGAAGCCATCCAGACTGGTTCCAATATAGGCAGATGCTCTAATTATTTTATTTTTTTGGGTTATCGGCTTGTTCATTTTATGTACGCAGTAGAATATCTTCGATGTGCAAAAAGAACCAGGTTCTTTTGTAAAAACCTTATTTCTGGCTCCTCTTGCCTAGACACTTCTCCACATAACCCTCTAAAGCGTTCTGACGCTTGAGATGCTCAGGCTTGAGAGACTCCCCCAGGAGAACCAGTCCCCCCTCCGCATAGAAATATTCTATTGCCGAGTTGGTGAGAGGGAATTTAGCGGATAAAACTTCATGAAATACGGGCACCCCGGAACGGTCACCCAGAAGGGCCAGTACCGTCGCCGCCTCTAGAGCGACAAATCGGAACTCGTGCGTGAGAGCCGCTTTTAGAAAGGGAATCGCACTCTTGGGATTTGGTAGGTCCAGACAAAGCCCCACTAAATAATTGGGTGCATGTTTCGCGTTCTTAAATTCTTTCTGAATCTTCTCCAACGTCCAAATTTCTTCTCCCTTTTTCTTGGGTTCTTTCCTCCCCTGAAACTGTCGAACCAGCACTTCTCTCAGATCTTTCAGGCAGGACTCAGTCATTTTCACGGGCTCCTTGGCAAAAGAGTTGATGATAGGGCTCACGCCATACACTAACAGGGAAATAAAAAAACTGATTCTGAGGGGCATTCGCTGATGGTAGTATACTACAGAAATTCTATAGATGTCATGATACAAAAAGAACCAGGTTCTTTTTGTATTGGTCAAGATTCCTGCATGACGGGAATAGTTGTCCTGGTAATAATCGATGCCAAAGGGAGTGAAGAACACAACAAGGTTTAATTCTTTGCTTGCGCTATATTTTCATGCGGTATTGACAAGACAATACTTTACTGGTATAATATTGCCATGTCTCTTAAAGCCCTGACCACCAAGCTGGATGAGAAAACTCTCAAGGCTCTCAAAGCCGTGTCCGAAAAAACCAGAATTCCTCAGTCCGAATTGATTCGGGAAGGAATATCCTTGGTTCTGCGCAGACATTCCGAAGATGCGATCACCCCTGAGCTCAAGAACGAAATCGACGATCTCTTGAGAGAAGACAAAGAGCTTCTTAAACGGCTTTCCAAAGCTTGATCTACCTCTATCCCATCCAAGTCCTATACCTTCACAAGAGAGTTCTGGAGATTTCTGGCGGCTCCTCGGGTGTCCGGGATGAAGGACTTCTCGAGTCCGCCATCTACCGGCCGCAGGCCAGTTTTGGGGGCTCGGACCTTTATCCCGATCTTTTTTCGAAGACAGCCGCTCTGGGGCATTCCCTCATCAAAAATCACCCGTTTGTCGATGGCAACAAGCGCACAGGGTTCGAGGCGATGCGGCTTATGCTGCGTCTCAATGGCTGGGATGTTCAGGTCGGGGAAGAGGAGAAGTTTCGATTTATTCTCAGCATCGCGTCTTCTCATGAAGTGGACGAACATGCCATCGCTCAATGGTTGGAAAAGAATTCAAAGCAGCGGTCCTAAATCGCAAGACCCGAACATCATTCCTAAAAATTTACGTGTCCAGGTTGTACTCGTAAGCACTGCGGTGGGATGAAATTTTGTCGGCGTATTCCAGAAATCGGATATAAAAGGGATGCCGGCTGATGGTGGCGCTGTCACCGATCACGATCAAGAACCGCCGGGCGCGCGTCATGGCGACGTTCATGCGCCGGATATCCGAGAGAAAACCCACCTCGCCTTTGTCATTGCTGCGCACCAAAGAAAGGATCACCGCTTCTTTTTCTCGTCCCTGAAACCCATCAATGCTGCCGATCTCGAGCCCCGGCTCTTTGCCCAGGCTTTTTAAGAGTCGAACCTGGGCCACGTAAGGGGTCAGGATCCCTATCTGAGTAGGAGAAACACCCAGGCGGCGGAGCTCGCGGAAAAAATAGAGGGCCAAATCCGCTTCCCCTCTGTTCTCCCGGCTGTCCAACATCTGGTTCCAGGTCTCCTCAAACCCGGCGCCGGCCGTATCCACATACAGGAAAGGATGGGTGGTGAGTTCGTGAGATTTTACTCTTGACAAGTCTGACAATAAATGGCTTTTGACCGTGTCATCGGCGATGAGCGAGCCTTTATAAAGCTCCTGGGAAGGAAATTCCATGATTTTTTTGTGCATCCGGTACTGGACACGGAGCTGTGTCTGCAGACCCTTGGGTAGAAGATCTTCAAGTCGATCGAGAAGCGTGACCGCTAAACCTTCTTTGGCTGCTTCTATGGAGTAAAGGGTGGGGGGGAGCTGGCGGGTGTCCCCGGCCAAGACCGCTTTTTTGGCCTTACATAAAGGAATCCATGAGAGAGGTTCTGTGGCTTGCGAGGCCTCGTCTAAAACGACCAGATCAAAATTCTTGTTCGCCACCGCTTTGCCCAGCCCGGCATGGGTGGCCAGAATCACCTGGGCGCTTTCCAGAACCGACTTGGCGATGGACTTCTCCGCCGCATGGATTTCTTTCCAGATAAGACCTATATTTCTTCCGCCTCCTTTTCCTTTAGAGGCTTTCTCTCGTTCGCGGTGCAGCTTCTGGATCTCTTCCTGCATGGGATCTTCTGCGATCAAAACGTCCAACGTCGCGTGGCGCAGGGATTCTGAGATGCGAGCGGGGTGACCCAGACGGACCGCGCGTACACCAAACCCCAGAAGCTTTTCCAATATATTATCCACCGCGATGTTGCTGGGAGCGGAGGCCAAAACAGATATTTTTTTGTTGATCGCCTGGCGGATCACCTCCACTAAGACCGTGGTTTTGCCTGTGCCGGGAGGCCCATGAATGAGAGCGATCTCGGGGGCCGCCAAAGCGACCTGGACCGCGTGGCGCTGGATTTCATTCAGTCCTCTATCCATAAACGTGACTTTGGCTGGTTTACCTATGCGGGGTTTTTTCTTGCCCATAAAAATATCGCGTAGAAGAGCGGCGGACCCCGCCACTCCGGCTGACAGGCCTAGCTTGGCGTTTTTGACTTCTTCCAGAGCGCGCGTCATGCGGTGGTAAGTGGCGTCGCTGCCTAAAAGATCTATGCGGAAGGGTCCGGACGCCATTTTTTGAGGAGGAGGTTTATTCAGGGCCACGGTGACGCTCGCGTCTTCCACTTTGTAAAGCGTCCCCTCGATGGTTCCTGAATCCGGCAGAGTGACCAGGACATTGTCTCCGGCACCCATGGCCTGAAAGGGGGAGAGGATTCCTTCTTTTAAATGTTTATTAAGAATCAGAAGAGGGTAGCCGCCAGCTCCTATATCTTCGCCCACCAGGGTGAGCTTGGTCGCTGTCTTGCCCAGGGCTTCGCGCGTTTCTATGGGATAGCGCTCCAGTTCTTTCTTATTTTCCTCGCGCTCAGCACGACGCTCGATTTCTAGAAGTTCGGCCAGGTGTTCAAAATGATCGCTACGCACCCCCTCATCCTATCCTAAATTAAGCTGGTTATTCAATTCGCTGGGGAGAATGGGAAAACACTTTGCTTGAGATGGTATCAGTTTTAATTAAGTATTATGTTCTCGATTTTGTACGCAGCAAAAAAGAACCTGGTTCTTTTTTCCATTGGATATCGCTTTGGGAAATCTGGCCGAAAAATCCCGCCAAGGTCGGAGCAGCGGGTTTTAAATTAGGTATTATGGATGTCATGGATTTGCAAAAAACAGCGGAAGATTCCCGAGGCATAGTGGCGGTTTATTGGTGGAAGAAGGAGTCTTCCGCGGTGAGAAAGTTTTTCGAGACCTCTTCCTTGGGGGAACTCCTGGATATCCAGGAGTTCCGGCATGAAGAGTATGAAGTCTCGGTGCTTTATCCCGCCACTCTGTTTTCTGAGGATGTATCTTCCTGGCTTTCCATTCTTTCGGGGGGCGCGTTCATCGACCCCGACCTGTACTTGGCTCAGGTGTACTGGCCCAAAAAATTCCTCAACCCCATAAAGGGTCCTCGTTGGGGCTTGGCGGGACTCAAAAAAAATCTTTACTGGCCAAGCTCCGCCTGTTTGGTGGGTATGTTGACCCCCTTCCACGGAGTTTCTCTTTCAGAAATGAAAAAGGCTCTGATCGAGTTCGGAAAAGAGGGAGCGGACATCCTTTTAGACGATGAACGTTTGATGGATCCACCCGCCTGTCCCTTTGAGGCGCGTTTGGAGATGGGTCTTAAGGCGGCCATCGAAGTGGAAAAACACACGGGGCGCAAGGTGGTGTATGTACCCAATGTCACGGACCGCCCCGATCGTTTGGTGAAAAAACTGGAGCGAGTCATCTCCCTGAAAGGAAAGGGGGTGGCGGTCAATCCCTACACCTCGGGCATGGGGTCTCTATCGGTGGCCTCGGAGATGCTGAAGGGCAAAGGATTTGTGGTCGCTCAGAAAAATTTTGCGGGACCTTGGCTTAGACAAATCGCTCCGGAACTTGCCTTGGTGGAGATTCCATGGTTGTGCGGGGCGGATGTTATTTTGTGTCCGGGGATGGGAGAGTTTGCCTCTCTCGACAAGAGGAGTTTGGAGAGGGTCGCTCTGCGCTTGAAGCAGCCCTTGGGAGATCTCCTTGCTCCAGGATTGTGGGTAACGATCCCCTCCGGAATCCATGAGATGGAGAGTATGGTGGATCTTTTGGGAAAAGACATTGGGTTCGTTTGCCTCATGGGAGGAGCAGACGGGTTTCGGGGCTCAGGTCAAAAAGCTAAACAGTTGAAGGAAGCCATCGTGAGGGCGGCGATCTCGGGAGTTCGGGGATGAAGCAGACCAAGGCGCGAGTATTTAGAACGATGAAGATGGTCGTTTCTCCCAGTTCTAAGGAGGGAAGTCGCATGGCGGCCTTGGCGAATCTTCGAGAGGTGGCTGGTCCCGATCATCTCTTGACCTCGGACGTGGACATTCTCAGTTACACATATGACGCCGCGTTAGACCGAGCCCGCCCCGAGGCGATTTTCATTGCTCGAAATGCCACGCAGGTGCAGCGGGTGGTCCAGATCTGTTTGAAACACAGACTTCCCTATGTGGCGCGCGGGGCAGGCACCAACCTTTCAGGAGGCTGCATTCCCTTAAAGGGTGGGGTGATTATTTCCCTGGCCGAGATGAACCGCATCTTGGCCATCGATACCAAAGACAATTTTGCCTTGGTGGAGCCGGGGGTAGTGAACTTCACGCTTCAAAAAGAGCTGGAGAAAATCGGGTTCTTTTATGCTCCCGATCCGGCCAGCTACCGGGCGTGTACTCTGGGTGGCAATGTGGCCGAAAATGCCGGGGGCCCGCGATGTCTCAAGTATGGGGTCACTTCCAATCACGTGCTGGCCTTAGAAGCGGTCATGCCGGATGGAGGGCTCCATCGCTTCGGCCTGGAAGACCCGGGGCCAGAATTTTTGAGTCTTTTGGTGGGAGCCGAGGGGACGCTGGGGATTGTCACTAAGATATGGCTTAAAATTCTACCGGCTCCACAGGCGATCGAGACCGCGTTGGTGGCTTTTCCCAGCGTGGAGGATGCTCTGGAAGCGGTGAGCGAGATCATCGCGGAGGGGATTATTCCGCGGACCCTGGAGGCGATGGACAAGATCACGGTGGAGGCGGTGGAAGCCTATGTCCACGCCGGATACCCTGTGGAGGCGGGGGCAGTTCTGTTGATCGAGTTGGATGGGGCCGAGACCCAGATTCAGAAGGAGTCTAAGGCCAGCGAGAGGATCTGTAAAAAACATAGGGCTTTTGAGTACCGCCAAGCGCGAGACGCCGTCGAGCGTGAAAAGTTGTGGGAAGGCAGGCGGGGCGCTTACGCAGCGCTGGCGCGAGTCGCACCCAATGTGTTGGTGGAGGATGGGGTCGTCCCCCGCAACCGGCTTTCGGAGGTTCTCAAGGGAATTCGCGAGATTGCGGCCAAGCACGGGATCCGTGTGGCGCTTCTGTTTCATGCCGGGGATGGGAATCTTCACCCCAACATCGTTTTTGATGAAAGAAACTTGGTGGAGACCAAGAAAGTGAAAAAGGCCGGCTACGAGATCCTCAAGTGTTGTGTGAGCCTGGAGGGTTCCATCTCTGGAGAACATGGGATTGGAGTGGATAAGCGTGCCGCCATGAGTTGGCTGTTCAACCCTCCCACCTTGAATTTATTTCGCCGTTTGAAAAAAGAGCTGGACCCGGAAGGGTTGGCCAATCCGGACAAAATCATTCCCCTGGCCTCCGATCAACAACCCAATATTTTGCGTCCCTACACCAAGGCGTGGAGCACCGGAGCCTTGCAGGTGATCGATACGGTGAGGGAACGACACGCCTCCAAAAAAACGAGTCGGATCGTGGGGTTAGGAACCAAGGTAAAAGTAAAACCCCAGATAAAGGAAGAATCCTTGTCAGTAAAGGGGTTGGATCAAATCCTGGATCTGGACGAATCCAACTTTACTCTTCTGGTGGAGGCGGGAATACCCGTGCGTGAACTGAAAGAAAAGCTGGAAAAGCGGGGGTTCCACCTTCCCTTCCCTGCGATGACGGGCAGTTTGGGGGGCATGATCGTCACCAAGGCCTGGCCGAATATCAGGGATACTATTTTGGGGATGAGGCTCTTGTTATCCAATGGGGAATTGGTGGAGTTGGGAGGAAAGGTGGTCAAGAATGTGGCGGGTTATGATGCGGCGAAAGTCCTCATAGGCTCTTGGGGAAGTTTGGCGGTGATCTTGGATGTGACGTTAAAAGTATTTTCAACAGGGTATAGGGGTCAGGGGTCAGG
>JACQJM010000120.1 GCA_016205045.1 Elusimicrobiota bacterium
AAAATTTAAAATTAGAGAACCATGTTTTTCTTTTGGGAGAGCAAATGAACGTCCGGCCTTGGTTTTGCGGGATGGATATTTTCGTTTTACCCTCTCTATGGGAAGGAACTCCCAATGTGCTTCTGGAAGCCATGGCTTTAGGGCTTCCTTGCATTGCTTCTTCTGTAGACGGCATCCAAGAAATATTAGAGGGAGGAAAAACGGGTCTATTGTCCCCTCCTGGGGACCCTCAAAAACTGTCTGAAAACATAAAAGCCTTAATGAATAATCTCCCCTTTAGAAACCGGCTTGGAATCCAAGCTCAAGAAGTCATTGCTCAGCGCTTTACTGTCGGCGAGATGCTTGAAAATTATCAAGAGGCTTATCATCGCATGGTTCCTTAAATTTTGTTAGAATGTAAAACGAATGGCTAAAAAATCCCTAGTGACTGGAATTACAGGTCAAGATGGGTCCTATCTGGCGGAACTGCTTCTGGAAAAGGGCTGCCAAGTCTACGGACTTATCCGCAGATCCAGCAACGAACCTACCGACCGCATTCAACATCTCTTAGACAAAATTCAGCTTCTCGATGGTGATTTGACCGACCAATCTTCTCTAGATCAAGCTATCCAGACTTCTCAACCGGATGAAGTATATAATTTGGCGGCTCAATCTTTTGTTCCCACTTCTTGGAATCAACCTGTGCTCACGGCCGATGTTACCGGCTTAGGCGTGGTTCGGCTTCTGGAATCGCTCCGCAAATATAAACCCAACGCCAAATTCTACCAGGCCTCCAGTTCCGAAATGTTCGGCAAGGTCAAAGAGACCCCTCAAAAAGAGACAACCCCCTTCCATCCCCGAAGTCCTTATGGGGTAGCCAAAGTGTATGCCCACTATATCACCATCAATTACCGGGAAAGTTACGATCTCTTTGCATGTTCGGGGATTTGCTTTAATCACGAAAGCCCCCGCAGAGGATTGGAATTTGTCACGCGCAAAATTACCCATACCGCGGCCCAAATCAAACTGGGAAAAGCCAAGGAACTGTCTCTCGGCAACTTGGAGGCGGCTCGGGACTGGGGTTTTGCGGGAGATTACGTTCAGGCCATGTGGCTCATGCTCCAACAGGAAAAACCGGAAGATTATGTGATCGCCACAGGAAAAGCCCACACCGTAAGAGAGGTGGTGGAAATCGCTTTTGATGAGATAGGGCTGCCCTGGAAGAAATATGTAAAGAATGATAAGAAGTTGTACCGACCGGCAGAGGTGGATTATCTCTTGGGAGATTCCACCAAAGCCCAACAAAAACTACACTGGAAGCCTGAGACATCTTTTGAGAAACTGATCCGCATGATGGTGAAACATGATTTGAAAATAGTTCAACAAGAAACGACCTACCCTCTCCCTGCTCTTAAGGAATAACCCGTCCTTTTATAAAAGAAAGACCCCCACGGTGTTACACCGGGGGGTCTTTTGAGACTTGTAGGAACCTTCTTCAGTAACTAGTCCAGCGATTGCTCTTGGTATCGGTATGGCTGCAGTTGACCAATATCGTCCCATACGTGCTGGAGGTAGCACCCGTGTTGTCATAGGCCCAGCCAGCAGCATCCGTGGCCGCAGGACCGGCCGACGTGGCCACACCACTGACATCCCCATGATACGGAGGTATCTTCGCCAGTGGAATGGACGCTATGTACTTTCCACTGTTCTGGGTCAGCGTGGTCAGGTTGTCTGCGGGATACAATCCTTCCATGTCTCCATAGTATACGGAGACGGCACTTCGCATGGCTCCCAGACTTCCTTTCGTGGATCCTTCCTTGGACTTGTTGATGAGGTCCGCAAACTTGGGAATGGCGACTGCCGCCAATATACCTATAATTGCGACCACGATCATCAATTCGATGAGCGTGAAACCCAAGTGGGACCCTGTATTTCTAGTTGATTTCATTCTCTTCACCCCCTATTTAATTGACCAACTTACAAAAAAGAAACGCCCCTTACAATTAATAGTGGAAGGCCAGCGACAGTATAACATCCGTAGGAAACAATGTCAATGGAACTTTAGTCACTCCCACATCAACAAATTCAACCGTACAAGGGTAAAAAGGTTAATAATGGCTCCCAGGCTTAAGAAAGGACCAAAAGGAATAGGATCCTGACGGCGCAATTTCTTCAGAACAAGAAGGGGTACCCCATACAAAGTCCCTAAAAAAGAAGCAATCAGAAGCGTTGAAAGGGCTCCCTCCCAAGAAACCAATCCTCCCACGGCTGCCAAAAGCTTCACATCTCCCCCTCCCAACGCTTCCTTTTTAAAGATTTTTTTCCCTATCACCGCCATGAGCCAGGCAGAACCTCCTCCCACCACAATCCCGATCAAAGAAGATTGGATGCCCTTCCATCCTCCCTCAAAATAAGGATTAAACCAAGCAGAAACCAAACCTAACCCCAAAAGTCCCAGAGATAGTTCATCCGGAATTAAAAAAGTATCCCAATCGATGAACGTGATCGCCACCAAAGCCGCGGCCGCCACGACGGCCACGCAAGCCCAGGCCATATTCTCCTGCCAGCGAACCACAAGCCCTGCTGTCAACACCCCCGTGACAAACTCAACCAGAGGATACCTTAAGGAAATGGGTTTTCGGCACTTGCGGCATCTTCCCCCTAGCCACAAAAAACTTAAAATGGGGATATTGTCATAAAAACGGATGCGAGTGCGGCAACGGGGACATCGGGAGCGGGGATGGACGATAGAAATTCCCTGAGGCAGACGGTGGATACACACGTTCAAAAAACTGCCTAAGCATAGGCCAAAGGGAAAAGCAATGAAGGCAGGGGCTAGGGACTGGGGGCTAGGGGTTAGCATGAAAAGCAGATTAACATATAAATGTAATGGGCGGGGAGGGACTTCCCTCCTACGGCGGGCAGGGAACCCTCACAGCCTTGCGGCCATACGGTTCTGAGCCGTACGCGTACCCGGCGCATTATACTGCGCCAGGTACCTGCGAGAAGGAAGTACACCTTACTCGCGGGTATGCAATTCCGCCACCTGCCCACGCAGAATGGGCAGGGAGGGACTTGAACCCTCACGGTCTTGCGACCATACGGTCCTGAGCCGTACGCGTATGCCATTCCGCCACCTGCCCATTCTGTGTGGACCAAAGCGGGAATACCCATACTATCCCGACACCGCCGCCTTATATTAAGCTATCAAAAAATATGCCCTTGGCTCTGCGGTAGGTAGCCACACTCTTCCCCTCAAACTTTCTCTTTAAAGAAAGATACTTTTTCCTGTATTCTAGGTTATTCAACAAGAAATCTCTTTGTTGCACAAATTTATCCTCTCTTCCTCCTATCACTGTCAACTGCACACCGAGCGGAACCTTTGCAGAATCATTTTTAAAACTTGCAAACGTTCTTGTCTTTGGGTTTCCCCTATTCAGCTCGTAAAAACCCAAGAGCCACTTGTATGCAACCTCGAAATCCCTTGGCCCAACCCTCACCTGAATATCCAAGTCTCCTTTTGTAATGGAATTCGGGATCGCAGTGCTTCCTATATGTTGGATATCCACACCTGGCAGAACGGCATGGATCCTCTTGCGCTCCTCCCCAAGCACTTGTCTTACTCTAGCCCGGAATATCTTCTCAGGTTCAAAATGTACCGTTGTCATACCTAGAATACAAAATTCCCAATAGAAAACATCTATTTTGCTAAAATCTTATCCAATTCTATCTCCATGGTCAAATCAGAAGAAAAATCAAGAGAAATCATAGCCACTAACCGAAAAATCCATCAGCATTATCATGTGTTAGAAGCGATGGAGGCGGGCTTGAGCCTCAAAGGTTCCGAGGTTAAATCCGTGAGGAGTCGGAAAGTGAGCCTGGAACAAAGTTTCGCCCGCGTCGATGGAGAAGAGGTTCTCCTTTTTAACATGCACATTGCCCCTTATACGTTTAATACGGGAGAACCCTTAGATCCCACCCGCACCCGTAAACTGCTGCTCAAAAAAAGAGAGATCAAAAAACTCATCGGGCAAACCGCCATCAAAGGCTTGGCCCTAGTCCCTCTCGATCTTTACTTTAAGCGTGGGTGGGCCAAAATCACCCTAGGCATTGTAAAAGGCAAGAAGGGACCCGACCGAAGACAGGAAATCAAGCGTCGAGATATCGCCCGGGAGATGGAGAAAGAATTTAAAGGAAAGTTTAAGGTTTAGCGTGCCCCTCACTCGCTCCCAGCCAAAATCCTCTCCTCTCCTCCTTCCCCTCATTTTACTCTTAGCTTTTGTTTTAAGAATCACAAACTGGTCTCAAATTTTCTCAGCCGGCGACGTATACTTCGTCGGGACAGATCCCTATTACCATCTTTGGAGAATGCTCCAAGTGCAGAGAAACTTTCCTTTCTTACCTTCTTTAGACATGTATGTCGGTTTCCCCATGGGGTTCCGTTGTTTTTGGCCTCCCCTCTTTGACTGGAGCGGAGGAGCCATCGCTTGGTTATTTCATTTGAGCCCCCTTTCCCTTAAGATCCTCCTGGCT
>JACQJM010000008.1 GCA_016205045.1 Elusimicrobiota bacterium
GCTCAAACTTGGTCAGAGCACTGCAAGCACAAAACATTTACGAGCCCTATTCTTTATCAAGAAGGGGAAAAAAAGCGCCGCATCAAAAGTCTTCTGGGGGAAACCATCGTGAAGGCGACCCGGGAATTGAAGGGAACTCTGTGTCTGTCCGTGTTCAAGGACAACGCCGGGATCATCGCTTTCAATAAGGAGTGGGCGGTCGCTTTCAAGGTGGAGACGCACAACCATCCCTGCGCGGTGGAACCCTACGGAGGCGCGGAGACCGGCGTGGGGGGTGTGATCCGCGATATCCTGGGCGCCGGCAAAGGCGCCAAACCGATTTTGAATACGGATGTGTTCTGTTTTGCATTTCCCGACCGAGGCTGGGATTTGCCTGAAGGAGTTCTGCATCCCAAAAGGGTGTTGAAAAGCGTGGTGGCGGGAGTGCGGGATTACGGCAACCGCATGGGGATTCCCACCGCCAATGGAGCTCTCTGGTTTGATGAAGGGTATGTCTATAATCCTTTAGTGTTTTGCGGATCAGTGGGAATTCTGCCTCGCAAAGGCATTGCGAAGAAAGTGATGCCAGGAGATCAAATTGTGGTGGTGGGGGGCAGGACGGGGCGGGACGGGATTCATGGCGCCACATTCTCTTCCGACTCCTTAGATGCCTCAACGCCTGCCTGCCGGCAGGCAGGGATGCGAGACGCCGTCCAGATCGGCCACGCCATCACGGAGAAGAAGCTGTTGGATGTCTTGCTCCGGGCGCGTGATCGAGATCTGTACCGTGCCGTCACGGATTGCGGCGCGGGAGGATTTTCTTCCGCGATCGGAGAATTGGGGGAGTCCCTGGCCGCGACCGCGGCACGCGGGCAGGCTTGTGGGGCCAGAGTTCATCTGGAAAAAGCTCCTTTGAAATATGAAGGATTAAAACCCTGGGAAATTTGGCTTTCGGAGTCTCAGGAAAGGATGGTCTTGGCGGTGCCTAAAAGTGATGTCCAGGAAATCCTCGCGCTTTTTGGTTCCGAGAACGTAGAAGCGTCTGTGGTGGGAGAGTTCACGCGCACGGGAAAATTAGAAGTATTTTATCAACAAGAGAAGGTGGTGGACTTAGAGATGAAGTTTTTACACCACGGGCTTCCGCGGGAAGAGCAGCGGGCGGTTTGGAATCCTCCCAATCTGGCTCCCTCCCCTCTGGTAGGGGAGGGTCAGGGTGGGGAGGTCCCGCTCCGAGAAACTTGGTACCAAAAATTATCGGATTGGAATACCTGTAGTCGGGAGTGGATCATCCGTCAGTACGACCATGAGGTGCAGGGGGCCACGGTGGTGAAACCTTTGCAAGGAGGGTTGCAGGAGGGACCGGGGGATGCGTGTGTGATCTGGCCCATAGCGACAGTTCTAAGTTCCCCCGATGCTACGATCGGGGCAGGTAAGTTCGAAGTTCGAAGTCAAAAATCCAAAATCCGAAATCTAAAATCTAAAATTGGCTATCGCGGTATTGCCGTCTCCAACGGCTTGAATCCCGAATACGGCAAACGCGATCCTGCGGCGATGGCCGAAGCGGCCGTGGATGAGGCATTGAGAAATTTAGTGTGTGTGGGGGCGGACATCCGATGGGCTGCTCTTCTGGATAATTTTTGCTGGGGGGACACTAAAGACCCCGCGCAGTTAGGGTCCTTGGTGCGGGCGGCTCTAGGGTGTTACCGGGCGGCTAAAATTTTTAAGGTCCCTTTCATTTCGGGGAAAGACAGTCTTAATAATGTGTACCGAGACAGGCAAGGCCACCGTCATTCTATCCCGGGAACACTTTTGATCTCGGCGATTGGCATTGTCCCCGATATTCGGCGAAGCACAACCATGGAGCTTAAAGGCGCCGGCCATCCTCTCTACTTTTTAGGCATTACGGAGAAACAAAGTGTCCCCCGTTTGGGACCGCACGCCCGCCAAACCATGCTGGCTCTTTCCCAAGCGATTCAGAACGGCTGGGTCCTTTCCTGTCACGACTTATCGGAAGGAGGCTTGGCGGTGTCTCTGAGTGAAATGGCTTTTGCGGGAGGGTTTGGCGCGGAGGCGGATTTAAAAGCTGTGGTGACCTCTTCCGGAGATTTTTCCGATGCCGATATTCTCTTCGCGGAATCTTTGACCCGATTTTTGGTGGAGGTGGCTCCCGAACGCGAAAAGGATTTTATTAAGGTCATGAAGGGATGCACGGTAAGTCGTCTGGGCACCACATTGGCCACGCCTGTGGTTCGAGTGCGCGGCTTAAGAGGCGGGTGGCTATTTGAGGAATCCCTTTCCGATTTGAAGATGGCGTGGCAAGGGCCATTTAAGAATATTTTAGAGCGCAAGGGTGTGGTTACAGAACAACAACATGAAAAAACCTAAGGTTCTTATTCTTAGGGCCGCGGGCACAAACTGTGATGCCGAAACAGCGCTGGCCTTTTCCTTGTTGGGGGTTGGGGCTGAGCGGGTGCATGTCAATGAGTTTCTGAAAGGAAGAGATTCTTTCCTCCAGTATGACGTTCTGGTGTTGCCGGGAGGTTTCTCTTACGGGGATGATGTGGGGGCAGGGAAAATCTTAGCCAATGAACTGCGTTCTCTTCCTGATTTTAAGGTCTTTGTGGATTCCGATCGGCCCGTGATAGGCATCTGTAACGGATTTCAAGTTCTGGTGAAAACCGGATTTCTTCCTGAGTCGGAGGGTGGGCGGCAGGCGGCCACTTTGACCTTCAATGATTCGGGAAAGTTCGAGGCGCGTTGGGTGAAGCTCAAAATCAACCGGGACTCTCCCTGTCTTTTTACTCAAGGTCTTCCCGAGGTGATCGAACTGCCCATCGCCCATGGGGAAGGAAAATTTGTGGTGGAATCGGAGGGCGTTCTCAGGGGGATGAAAGAAAAAAGACAGGTAGCCATTCAGTATGAGGGAGGCAATCCCAATGGTTCTGTGGAGGATATCGCCGGAATCACCAACGCCAAGGGAAATTGTTTGGGCCTTATGCCCCACCCCGAAAGATTTTTGACTTCTTGGCACCATCCTTCGCGTAAAGGAGATCCGGTGGGGTTGGAGTTTTTTCGAAACGCGTTAGACTATGTTAAATCCTAGAATGTTTTCACTAACCCCTAGCCCCAAGCCCCTAACCCCTGTCTTTATAATATGTGTGGAATCATAGGCATTAGCAATCATCGAAACGCGGCCCAACTGGCCTATACGGGTCTGTTTGCCCTGCAGCATCGGGGGCAAGAAGCCGCGGGCTTGGTCACTGTCCATCAAGGCAAACTTAAAATCCATGTGGGGATGGGCCTGGTAAGTCAGGTTTTTAAACCGGATGCGTTTCAGCATCTTCCCGGGAGATCTGCCATCGGCCATGTCCGTTACGCCACCACCGGGGAGAGCAGCGTCAAAAATGCTCAGCCGCTTTTGTTCACTCAATCCCGAGGCTCTCTGGCCATCGCCCACAATGGGAACCTCACCAATGCGCAGGAGCTTAAACAAAAACTCGAGAAACGGGGAGCGATGTTCCAATCCTCCACGGACAGTGAGGTGATCGTGCACCTGATCGCCCGGAATACTCGGCCTCTGGAGGATGCCATCATCGAATCCTTAAGACAGGTGGAGGGGGCGTACTCCCTCTTGTTTCTATCCTCTCAAAAAATGATCGCGGTGCGAGACCCGCACGGATTTCGGCCCCTGGTTCTAGGGAGGCTCAATGGTTCTTATGTGGTCGCCTCCGAAACCTGCGCCTTAGATCTGATCAAGTCTAAATTTGTGCGAGAAATTGAGCCGGGAGAGATGGTAATTATTGAGGGTGGGTACTTAAAATCACTCAAGCCTTTTGCTGAGATTCCCAAAGCCCACTGCATTTTTGAGTATGTCTACTTCGCCCGCCCGGATTCCAAGCTCTTTGGCACCAATGTCCATCAAGTAAGGCGGGAGTTGGGACGGGAATTGGCGCGAGAGATGATCCCACCACCTGGCGGATCGGTAAGAACGATCAATTCTCAAGCGCCTTTAGGCGCTTCGCTAGGTGGTGGGATGAAGGGGATCAAAGCCGATCTGGTGGTTCCCGTCCCCGATTCGGGAGTGCCCGCGGCGCTGGGTTTTTCCCAAGAGTCGGGCATCATGTTTGAGATGGGATTTATTCGCAGCCACTACACGGGAAGAACATTTATCCAGCCGCTGCAGAGCTTGCGGGATATGGGGGTGGAGTTGAAGTTGAGTGCCCTCAAGGAAGTCCTCCAGGGGAAGAGAATTATTTTGGTGGATGATTCTATCGTGCGGGGGACCACCTCCCGAAAAATCATTCGGATGCTCCGTCGTATCAAAGTAAAAGAGATTCACATGGCGATCAGTTCTCCTCCCATCGTTTCTCCCTGCTATTATGGGATCGATACCCCTCAAGAATCGGAGCTCATCGCCGCCAACCACTCCATAGATAAAATTCGCCACTATCTAGGCGTGGATAGTCTTCACTACTTGAGTCTAAAGGGTCTGCTTCGCGCTGCGAGCGCCGGCCGAGAGATGGGATTTTGCACCGCTTGTTTTACCCGGGAGTATCCTACCCGCGTCTCCCCCGTGCTAAAAGAACCAGGTTCTTTTATGACGGATGACCCAAAAGGAGAAATTAAAGCGATCTTTTCAAAAAAGGTAGCAGCTACCTTTTGAAATGGGCAAATAAAATGAATATTTTAGTTATCGGATCGGGAGGCAGGGAGCACGCTTTGGTGTGGGGCTTTTTGCGCAGCCCCTCCGTGGAGAAAGTATATTGTGTCCCTGGCAATGTGGGGATGGGAGAAAAGGTAACTCGGGTGCCCATCAATCCTTTGGATATCCCGGAATTGGTCAAATTCGCCCAGGAAAAAAAGATCGATCTGACCGTGGTAGGGTCGGAGGCGCCTTTGGCGGCGGGATTGGCGGATGCCATGCTTTTCGCAGGGTTAAATGTTTTTGGTCCGGTGAGAGCCGCCGCCAGGCTGGAGTCCAGCAAAATTTTCGCCAAGAAGCTCATGAAGAAGTACGAGATTCCCACGGCCTCCTTCGAAATTTTTGAAAATCCCGATTCCGCGAGAGCCTATGTGTCGTCTCTCCGTCCCTGGCCTAAGGCAATGGTGTTGAAAGCGGATGGATTGACGGGCGGAAAAGGGGTCCACATCTGCCGCACTCAAGAAGAGGCTTTCGAAATGATCCATGCCTTTATGGTTTCAGGAGTACATGGGGAGGCCGGCAAGCAGGTGGTCATTGAGGAGTGTTTGGAAGGGGAAGAGGCTACCCTCATGGCGCTCTGTGACGGGAAAGCCTTGCTTCCTCTCCTGCCCAGCCAGGATCACAAAAGGCTTTTGGACGGCGGTCAGGGGCCGAACACCGGCGGGATGGGAGCGTATGCCCCTTTTTCCGGGGTGACGCCGGCTCTCTTAGGGGAGATCAAAAAAAATATTTTCGGGAAATTTTTGTGGGCCTTGGAGAGAGAAAATATTCCGTACCGAGGGTTGCTGTATGTCGGGCTGATGCTGACGGCGGAGGGACCCAAGGTGTTGGAGTTTAACGTAAGATTTGGAGATCCGGAGACTCAGGCGGTGATCCCCTTGCTCAAATCAGACCTGGCGCAGGTGCTTTTAGGTGCGGGAAGCCGTTCTCTGGAAAAAATTTCCCTGGAATGGGAGAACCAGAGTACGGTGGGGGTGGTGTTGACTTCCGAAGGGTACCCAGGCGCCTATAAAACGGGCCGGTTGATCTCGGGGTTGGATCAGGCTGGGGCAGAGGATGGGGTTCATTTGTTTCACGCGGGCACGGATTTTGTGAAAAATCGCTGGATCACCACGGGTGGCCGAGTGTTGAATGTGGTGGGAAAGGGAAGAACCTTGGAGTCCGCTCGCAGAAAGGCGTATGCAGCCGCCGCTAAGATTGCGTTTGATGGATGTCATTACCGTAAAGATATTGGTGGGGCGGGGAGGCTGAAAGAGTATGTCAAAGTATAAGGTGGCGGTAGTGATGGGCAGTGAGTCGGACATGCCCATCATGCAAAAGGCGGCGGAGATCCTTCAGTTTTTTGGCGTAGAGCATGGGATGACGGTCTCCTCGGCGCATCGGAGTCCTACCTATCTGTTGAGATGGATTAAGGAAATGGAGGCCAGCGGCGTGTGCGTGTTTATCGCGGGAGCGGGAGGGGCGGCTCATTTGGCAGGAGTGATTGCGGCGCACACCACCAAACCGGTGATCGGAGTTCCCATTACTTCCAAGCTTTTGGGGTTAGATTCCTTGCTTTCCACGGTTCAGATGCCCAAGGGAGTCCCCGTGGCCACGGTCGCGGTGGATGGGGCGGCCAATGCCGCGGTGTTGGCGGTGCAAATTTTAGCTGTGGCAGATTCGGATCTTAAAACCAAACTGGTAGAGTATAAAGAGAGCATGGCCAAGGAAGTGGAATCAAAATCGAAGGGGATTAAAAATAAATGATATGGAAACGTAAGGACCTTTTGGGCATTGAAGATATCACCCAGGAAGAGATCGAACATATTCTTGCCGAAGCACAGAAAACTCCTGAGCCGGTTTTGGTGGGAAAATCCGTGGCACTTCTTTTCTTCGAGCCTTCCACACGCACACACACTTCCTTTGATCTGGCGGCCAAGCGTTTGGGAGCCACGGTCACAGGTGTTCCCATCGCTCAATCCAGCGTTCAGAAAGGAGAAAGTTTTCTGGATACCCTCAAAACCCTTGAGGCTATGGGTGTGAATCTGTTCGTGGTGCGTCACGGGGAGTCTGGGATTCTCCACCCTGTCGCCCCTCAGCTCCAGGCCAGCGTGATCAATGCGGGGGATGGGGCTCATGAACATCCCACGCAAGCCCTTCTGGATTTTTACACGATCCTCCAACACAAAGGAAAGTTTAAGGGGTTAAAGGTGGTGATCGTGGGGGACATCTTGCACAGTCGTGTGGCGCGGTCCAACGTGTGGGGGCTCCTGCGGCTAGGAGCTCAAGTGACTTTGTGCGGTCCGGCCACTCTCGTTCCCAAAGAGGCTTCTGAGTGGGGGGTGGAGGTTTCCTATAATTTGGAGAAAGCTCTACAGGGGGCGGATGTAATCAATGTGTTGAGGTTGCAGTTGGAAAGGCAAAAAGAGAGTTTGATTCCTTCTCTGGCAGAGTACGCCAAACTGTACGGATTGGATGCGCAAAATTTATCCCTGGCCAAGCCTGATTGTTTGGTCCTGCACCCGGGGCCGATGAACCGCGGGGTGGAGATCAGTTCCGAGGTGGCGGACGGTTCTCAGTCAGCCATCCTGGAACAAGTTAAAAACGGCGTGGCCATCCGCATGGCAGTGTTAAGGCTTTTGTTATCGAGTCGATCGAAGAATGAAGAAAGCAGGGGAAGACTGAAAAAGGCGAAGGCATGACAAAAAACGGGCGGAAAATTTTAATCAAGGGAGGCCGGATTCTAGATCCAAGCCAGAATTTGGATCGTGCTCTGGATCTTTTGATCGAAGGGGATCGCATCCAAGATCTGAAACCCAATATCCCTGCTCCGGTCAAGACCACTGAGTTGGAGGTGTGGGAAGCCAAGGGACTCTGGGTCCTGCCTGGGTTGATCGATATGCATGTCCACCTTCGAGAGCCTGGTCGGGAAACGGACGAAACGATAGCCTCGGGGACAAGGGCGGCGGCCAGTGGAGGGGTCACCTCAGTTGTCTCCATGCCCAACACGGAGCCTCCCATCGATTCAGCCACTCTCATTCGCTTTGTTTTGGAAAAGGCCAAAAAAGAAGCCGTGGTGAATGTGTTTCCTTCGGGATGTGTGACCAAGGGACAAAAAGGAGAAGAGCTGGCCGAGATGGGGCTCATGGCCGAGGCGGGGGCGATTGCGTTCACGGATGACGGCAAGCCCGTTATGAACGCCCAGGTGATGCGCCGCGCCCTGGAGTACTCCAAATCTTTGGGATTCCCTGTTTTGGATCATTGTGAAGATGCCCACCTCTCGGGACAGGGGGTCATGAATGAGGGGGTGGTGTCTTCTCGGATGGGAGTGCGCGGGATCCCCACCGAATCCGAGACCCTTATGGCTTTACGGGATATTTCTCTGGCGGAATTGACCGGAGGACGACTCCATATCGCTCACGTCAGCTGTGCGGGGACGGTGGAAGCCGTTCGCCAGGCCAAAAGGCGCGGCGTTCGGGTGACCGCGGAAACTTGTCCGCATTATTTTGCCCTGACGGAAGAATCTTTGGTGAGCTTCAACGCCAATTTCAAAATGAACCCTCCTTTGAGAAGAGACTCAGATGTGGAAGCGGTGAGAGAGGGCCTGAGGGATGGAACGCTGGATGCCATCGCCACCGACCATGCCCCTCATTCTCCTTCGCGCAAAGAGATGGGACTTGAAGCGGCGCCTTTTGGGGTGATAGGGCTGGAGACCCTTCTGCCGCTAACCCTAACGACATTGGTGCACTCCAAAGTTTTAACCCCGCTGGAGATGGTCCGGTGTGTGAGTACCCACCCGGCCAAACTCTTGGGTCTCAAAATGAAGGGAGGGCTGCGGGTGGGGATGGATGCCGATATCACGTTGGTGGACCCCAATAGGGAAAAAATTTTGACGGATCGATTTGAATCCAAATCCAAAAACTCTCCTTTTGTAGGCTGGAAGCTCAAAGGATTCCCCGTGGGAACGATCGTGGGTGGCAAAGTGGTTTATAAGGATGGGATGCTTGTATAAGTTGGCGCTGAGACCTTTTTTATTCAGGATGGATCCTGAGAGGGCGCACGATTCTTCTAAAAAGTTTCTGAGGGCCGCACAGGATTCTCGATTTATGCGTGGATTTTTTTCCCAGGTATTTTCATATCCCTGGGACCAGCCGGTTTCTGTGGGAGGGGTCGTGTTTCCCAATCCCGTGGGTCTGGCGGCTGGGTACGATAAGAACGGAGAGCTTTTGGGCATTATTCCCAGTTTCGGCTTTGGCTTTGTGGAGGTCGGCACTTTTACTCCTCACCCTCAATCCGGCAATCCTCTCCCGCGAATATTCCGCATCCCGGAAAAACAAGCGGTGCTCAACCGGTTAGGGTTCAACAACTGTGGGGCCCAGGAGGCGGTGCAGCATCTGAAGAAATTTCCCGTGACTCCTATTCCCATCGGGATCAATATCGGCAAGGGCGTGGAGACGCCCTTGGAGCAGGCCGCGGAGGACTATCTCACGTGTTTTAAGACTCTATTTCCCTACGCCGACTATTTTGTGCTGAACATCAGCTCCCCCAACACCGCGGAGCTCAAGAAACTGCATGAACCGTCTCGGTTGAGAAATCTTTTGGCCACCGTCACCTTGGAGAATGAGCGGCGCAAAACCAACGCCAAGCTGCTTTTTATCAAAATTTCTCCCGATCTTTCGGATCAGGAACTTTCCGATGTGGTGGGGATCGCGGTGAGTTATAAAGTGGGAATCGTGTGTTGCAACACCACAAGCAAAGGGTTTAGGGTTCAGGGTTCAGGGGTGGAGTTTTTTGACCAGCCTCCAGCACCCTTCGCAGCGCTTCGGGTACCAGCCGGGACTCCAGAGGAGTCCAGCGTGCTAGCCTCCAGCCTCCAGCCTCTAGAGTTTGGGGGTTTATCCGGAAAACCTTTAAAGGAAACATCCACACAGATGATCCGCAGGGTGAAGGAGATTTCCGCTGGAAAAATTCCCATCATCGGCGTGGGGGGGATTTTTACGGCGGCAGATGCTAAAGAGAAATTGGAAGCAGGGGCTGATTTAGTTCAGGTGTATACAGGATTGATTTACGAAGGCCCGGGATTGGTGAAGTCGATTTTGAGAGGATTAGCATAAAAAGTTTTAGAACTCTAAAACTCTATAACCCTATAACGCTATAACTTTAATGACAGAATTGATTGTCGCCTTGGATGTCTCCAGCCTGAGCGAGGCAGAAAGGATACTTGGGGAGCTCAAGGGGCAGGTCTCTTTTTATAAGGTGGGCTTGAGATTATTCACGGCCGAGGGGAAAAATGCCGTGGAGCTGGTACAGAAGTTTGGGGGAAAAGTTTTTCTGGACTTAAAGATGATGGATATCCCTCAAACGGTAGGAGACGCGATTCTAGAGGCTGGAAAGTTGGGAGCGTATTCCGTTTCCCTTTATTTGTGGGGAGGCATCCGAATGCTGGAGGCTGCTTCCAGGGTGCAAAACCGGCCCAAGCTTTGGGGGGTGACGGTTTTGACCAGCCTGGGAGATGAAGATTTGAAATCGTTTGATGTGAGGGATATTAAAAATCTAGTGAAAGACTTGGCTCACATGGGGGAAGGTCTTCTGGATGGGTATGTCTGTTCGGGTCAGGAGCTTCAGGTTTTTCAAAACGGATTCAAGAAAAAGCCCACCCTCATTGTGCCGGGAGTGCGTCCTGCGGGTTCGCCCATCGGAGATCAAAAGCGCGTGGTGACCCCTGCCGAGGCCGCCAAGCAGGGGGCGGATTTTATCGTGGTGGGCCGACCCATTTTAGCCACCGCGGAGCCGGCCAAGATGGTGGACAGCATATTACATGAACTCAAATCAGGATCAGTGGCCAGCACGCTGGACCCCTCTGGGGTCCCGGCTGGTACCCGAAGCACTGCGAAGGGTGCTGGGGGTTAGAGAAAATGGCTGAAGAAATCTTGAAGATATTTGTGGAGTCGGGAGCTCTCCTAGAGGGTCACTTCCTTCTTTCTTCCGGACTTCACAGCGACCGCTATGTGCAGTGCGCTTTGGTGCTTCAAGATCCCGCGGCGGCGACGGCTCTGGGTGCAGCGGTAGCTAATTTGGTCTCCGAATCAGTGGAGGTGGTGGTTTCTCCGGCGCTGGGAGGAGTGATCATAGGACAGGAAGTGGCTCGAGCCCTCAAAGTCAAAGCCCTGTTCACCGAGAGAGAGAACGGAATCATGTCCTTGAGGCGCGGGTTTCACATTAAAGAAGGCCAACGGGTATTGGTGGTGGAAGACGTTTTGACCACGGGAAAATCCACACGGGAAGTGATGGAGGTGGTGTTGGGGTGGGGAGGCAGGGTGGTGGCGATGGCCTCTCTCATTTCGCGGGCGGAACCTTCTCTGGATTTGGGAATTCCGCGCTACCATTTGTTGCATCTTCCTCTTTCCCAATCTCCTTCGGAAAAATGTGGTTTGTGTCGGGCAGGGGTTCCACTAGTAAAACCCGGCAGCAGACCCCTTACCCTAACCCTCTCCCCTGAGGGGAGAGGAAAAAGGTGAGGGGAGCCTTTAAAATGTTGACCTATAAAAAATCAGGGGTGGACATCCATAAGGCCGATCGATTGGTGGAGTTCATTCAAAAAAGAGCTCCAGCCATAGGAGGTTTTTCCGGGCTGTACCCTCTCGCTGGAAATGGAAAAACCTGCCTGCCGGCAGGCAGGAATTATCTGGTGGCCTCTACGGACGGGGTGGGCAC
>JACQJM010000135.1 GCA_016205045.1 Elusimicrobiota bacterium
ATTTCGCCGCAAAGCGGCCTCACTTGCCAGGATGGATATCGTAGAAGCAGATGTCTGGCAAGTGAGGGGTCGCCCCTCACTTTGGCCGCTAAACATCCATGATCTAGCTTCGCGGCAAAGTGAGGCCCAGAGGGTGAATTCTTCAGTTCAACTGAAGAATTCAGGCTAATTCTTTTTCCCCTTCTATCCCAGACCATGCTTGAATGCCCCTACTGCAACCAGCCCGTTTCCCCTAATTCACCCTCCTGTTCCCACTGCGGGATGGTGATGCCCACTCACTTTAAAAACAGCGCTTCCAAACCGCGTTCCCAATCTTCTCTGATCAAGGCTCTTTTCTATATGGTATTTGGGGCCGGTCTGCTGTATGTAGCCATCGTTCACAGAACCAAACTCATGTTTGGTCCGGAATTATTTTCCCTCCGACCCAGCACTTATATTTTTGAAGGCCGCGTGTTGGATTTATTAGACCTTCAACCTGTTTCGCAAGCCTTGCTCACCTTCTCTGCCACTTCTCAACCGGATCAACAGACCCGCTCCAATTCCGATGGTTCCTTTCGCATGGAGCTGTCCGCAACCCCTTCAGACGGTTATCGCGTTCGCATCTCTCATCCGGCGCATGACGCCTCCTTTTACACGGCCAGCTCGGAAGATTACTGGAATCGCATGCAGCCCAAGGAAAGACTCAAGCTGCATTATCAGGTCCAGGAATCCATTCGCTGGAAAGGAGAACCCGGTAAAACACAAAAGATGATCGTGGTTCTGTCTCCTCTGATTCAGAACAGATAAATCTCATGCAACATTCTCCGCGGTGTTGCGACCGGGGGTGGGAAAGTCCCAGAAACGCCTTAGGTCTTTTTCTTACCCCTCACTAGGTCCTTTGACCCTTTTGACCCTCCTGATTCAGAGATAAGATAATCAAATATTATGTTAGAAGAAGAACTAGAACAAGAAGAACAACTCCTAGAAGGCGACCCGGTCACTTTTCAATGCCCCTACTGCGGAGAGATCATGGATATATTCCTTGATCCCGAACTCCGCAAGCAAAAAGTCATTGAGGATTGCCGTGTCTGCTGCAATCCCGTCGAACTCCGCATTGATTGGAATGAAGACGGCCTTCTGGTGGAAGCTTCTCGAAGCTGAGTGATTCTTTATCTGCTCCGCCACGGTCACTCCCCCAATAAAAAAGAAGCGGGAGTTTCGCGAGACGAAGATCGGCCGCTCTCCTCTCAAGGCCAACAAGATATCAGAAAAATCGCCCAGGCTCTTCAGAAGGAAACCCCTCATCTTCTTCTCTCCAGCCCTCTCAAAAGAGCTCAGCAGACCAGTCAGCAAGTTTTGCAGAGTCTAAAAAAAGATTTACCCTTGCGCACACTGGAAGCTCTTTCTGGAAATACCGCCGTAGAAAAACTCTGGACAATTCTCCAAAGGGAATTTCAGGATCATTCAAAAATCCTTGTGGTTGGCCATCAGCCTCAACTGGGGGCTCTGGCCTCTTATTTAATGGGCCAAGCAAGTCCCGGGCTTTCTCCGGGAGAAATCCTCGCCCTGGAAATTTTAGATCACCCCCCGCTCACTAGCGGATGGGGACCCCCGTCCAACACGCTGGGCTCCTCTGGAGCCCCGGTTGGTACCCGTAACTCTGTGGAGGGTGTCGGGGGGACCGCTGGCCCCCTCGCCAAGCTTCTCTGGCACAAAAACCCCTGATCTAAATTTCTTCATAAGAACTGGACTTTTGCAAATTTAAGAGAGGGGGTGGCTGGGGGTTTGCTGGCTGAAGCGGGGAGTCCGGAGGCCGCCGGGGACCCTTGGGGTGGCGGCTGAGGGTCGAGCACAAATCTTTTCTATGAAAAGATTTGATGCGCCCCGCGCTAGCAAACCCCAGCCAGGACCCCATAAGTACATTTTGCAAAAGTCCAATAAGACCAAAGGCAAGACAATTTAGTATGATCAATTCAAATGGCCAACCCTCCTTCAGATCGCAAGCTTCCCATCACCATTGGATTAGAATTCTTTAAAGCCCTCAATCTGTATTTCACTCCGTTTGCCATTTCTCTAATTGTGTTGGGCTTGATCATCCTACCCGAAATCCCTAAAAATATATTTTATGGCTCCATGATCACCATTGCTCTAACCCTTCTGTTCAACATGGGCGCATCTTCCTATGTATACAATCATCCCGAAACATGGCAAAAAACCGGATATATCCGTATGTGGATCAATTTGGTTCTTAATGCTGTATTTTACTGGATGCTTGCGCCCTACTGGGAACCCGTATGGTTATTGCTCGCCCTGGGACCCATCGCCATGGCCCTGTATGGAGATGAAGACAAAACGGCCTGGGCTGTGGGTGTGGTGGCCGTTATCCTTCTAGTCCATCGCTTCCTAAAGGAGACCAGCTCCCCCCTGCTTTGGGGAGAGTCCATTACCCAAATTGGATTTATATTGCTCTTATCCCTTTTCATTCATCGCATCGGACGCATCGTAAAAAACGATTATAAATTCTAATCCAAAATCTAAAATCCAAAATAGATATGGTGTCTCAGTTCGACCTTTTTGACACCTCCCAAAACGATATTTTCTCAACTTCAAGCTATGAGAAGTTTCGAGAACTCCTCGCTGCTTCTAACTGCCAAAAGTGCGCCCTAAAAAATTCCAGAACTCACATCGTGGTGGATCGCGGCAATCCCAAAGCCCACATCCTTGTGATTGGCGAAGGTCCTGGGGAAAATGAGGATCTGCAAGGCCGTGCTTTCGTGGGGAGAGCGGGGCAACTCATGGACCGTCTGGTCAAGGAAGAGATGGGTTTGGACACCAACCAGCATTTTTTGATTGTCAATGTGGTTAAATGCCGTCCTCCCGAAAACAGGACCCCTCGGAAAGAAGAAGCCGAGGCTTGCCTTCCCTTCTTAAAAAAACAAATAGAATTAGTCCAACCCAAGATCATCCTCCTATTAGGTGCCACCGCCCTAAAACACCTGGCCCCTTCCAAAAAGGAATTTTCCATGGAAAAGGAGGTGGGCAAACTCTTTAACCTAGAAGCCTATCCCAATATTCCCTTCATGGTTCTTTTTCACCCTGCCTATCTCCTCTATGACAATCGCAAAGAACCCATTTTTCGCCAACACCTTCAAGAATTAAAAAAGTGGCTCCTATCACAAAAATTGGTTCTCGCTTGATTCCTTTGGAATCCCAAAATATTTGCAACGTTTGAATTGGAAAAACAGCTATAATGATCTTCTATGGCCAAACCCTCACATAGACCTAGAATAATCGAGATAGAACGCAAACAGCTATTTCGATATTTCTTTTTTGGCGTCTTTGCTCTGCTTCTTTATCAACTCCTACAGATCATTTCTCCCTTTGTCACGGCACTGATGTGGTCTGCCACCCTTACCCTTATTTTCTATCCCATTCATGAAAGAATGACTCGACGGGTAGGCCAACGTCATACGGCAGCTTTCTTGAGCACCACCATCGTAGCCCTAGCGGTCATTGTTCCCCTTCTATTTTTCCTGTGGTTTTTGGTGAGGGAGTCCGCACAGCTTTATCCTGCCGCAAGAGCATGGGTAGGCACTCTAAAAAACTTAGACATGCACTCTGCAGAATCTATACTTCCTCGACCCATTCTTTCGATATGGAATGGTGTGCAAACTATCCTCACATCGTTTGGTATCGATCTACAGGACATATTTCTTAAAAACCTCAACGAAATTGGTCAGGCGATTACTCGGCTGGGTGGGGTGATCGCTAAAAATCTTCTGTTTTTGATTGTCAATCTCTTGCTCCTGATGATCAGTCTTTTTTTCTTTTTCAAAGATGGCGCCACGCTGATTCGCTGGATACTGGATTTAACTCCCATGGAACATGATCACAAGCATCGTATCGCCACACAATTGTACGAAACCCTCACCGCAGTGGTCCGTGGAGCGACACTGACAGCCGCCAGTCAAGGCCTCCTGGCAGGAATCGGGTTCGCAATCGCGGGAGTACCCTTCCCTGTTTTTCTAGGGGCTGTGACCGCCTTTGCGGCACTGATTCCCCCTACCGGGGCCACGCTGGTCTGGCTACCGATAGCTTTATATCGTCTCGCTCATTCTACGGGAGAAGGGGTTTTCCTTTCGATTTGGGGAATCTTGGTCATCAGTGGGATCGATAATATCCTCCGTCCTATTCTGATCGGTTCCAAGGTAAAACTCCCTTTTCTTCTGCTTTTTTTTGGAATTATGGGAGGGATGCGAGTCTACGGATTTTTGGGTCTGATTTTAGGCCCCATGCTCATTGCGTGCACCTTAGCTTTTATCCAGATCTACCGCCAAGAATACCACCAAACGACAGGAACTAGGGGTGAGGGGTGAGGGGCCAGAAAATTTTAAGTTGTTTTTTTCTTGCTAACCCCTAAACCCTATCCCCTAACCCCTTTCTGTAGAATATTGGCAGGTTTGTCGAAATTCACAGCGGACACAATGAGACGTCCGCGGAGGAAACTCCTCCCGAGAGATTTTCAGTCCCACTTCTAACAATTTTTCTCGAAGAGAAGATTCGCCAGAGGGGTTATAGGGAATGCTCACCACCTTTCCGTGCGCCAAGAAAAAGAGGCTCAAAAAAGATGGGGACAGTTGAAAGGCCTGCTTTAAGGCCATCCCGTACAAACCCAACTGCAAGTCTCGACTCAATTCCTCTTCAGAAAGCAACTCCTGCTGTGTTTTATAGTCAATCACTTCATATTGCCCTTCCGGATTCAAATCGACACGGTCGATAATGCCTCGAACCACAAAGGGATCCAAAGGGAATATAAATTCTTTCTCCACAAAGACAATTTTGGTTTTTCTAGATTGGTCCATATTCCAATATTGCTCCAACATTTTTCTTCCTTTCTCGAAGTAAATCATCTGTTCCTGGGGAGAGGAAAAACCCACGTGAACCCAGTGATCGTTGTAACATTCTAGCAGCCTATCCAAGGTTCCTGAATTGTCGGCATGATAGGCTTCCAAGGCACGATGGATGGAGAGCCCCAGAGAGGAAGGAGCCGTAGGAGCACGTCTTTTCATCTCCACATACAATGTCCGGTAAAGCCAGGGGCATTCTAAATAGGATTTAACCTTGGAATAACTGAGTTCCACTCCCAAGGGGACAGACCCCTTTTTTGTGAAAAACAGCCGTTGGAACCATTTGAACATAACACCCTTTAAGGGCTCGGTAAGAAATAAGTGACACAACTCGCCATGTCAATTTTGCCTGCCTGTCCGGTAGGCAGGGAGCGAAACAAGGAGAGAGGAGCGCGCATACCCGAGGCGGTATGTAAGCGAGGAACGACGCAGTTGGAGCCCAAAATTGCCTTGGCCCCGAAGGGGGAGGCCCATCTTTGGCCCCGCTCTTCGTTGCTCGATCGGTTACAATGCACTGCGGCATTGCTCCCTCCTCGCGTCCCTGGCCGTATGGAAAATGGGGCCAGGGACCGTGCCCAAAGACGTTCTCCTTACGGC
>JACQJM010000125.1 GCA_016205045.1 Elusimicrobiota bacterium
CGTCAGAACCGTGTGGACCAGAATCAAAGCCCACCATGTATCCCTTAAATGTAAGAAGCGGATGAGAAGATACAAGGGGCCTATCAGCGAAATTCCCGGGAACATGGACACCATTAAGGCCAAGGCCAAAATGAGACTCTTGGATCGAATGGGGAAAAAGGCGATCGCGAACGCAGCCAAAGACCCTACCAACAAACTTAAAACTCCCACGCACACCCCTATCCCAAAACTATTGAAGATCATCCTCAGAAAAATAGGGTCTTGCAGAACTACGCGATAATGCTCCCCCGTAGGAGGGAGTGGCAAGAGAGGCGGAATAACCGTCAACAGGGAAGCCGGCTTAAGGGAAGTGGCAACCTGCCAAAAAAAGGGAATCAAAGACCAGGCTGCGAGGAAAAATATCCCTACTCCCAAAAATACTTTTTTCATACCAGACGCCTTTCCCTCATAAACCAGAGAACAATTAAACTCAGAAGGCCTGTGCTTAAAAACATCAGAACGCCCAAGGCTGCTCCAACTCCAAATTGGAGAGTCTGGAAAAATATTTTATACGTATAAATAGAAAGAGACTCTGTTGAATTGGCAGGGCCCCCTCCCGTCAATACATATACCACATCAAATACCCGAAAAGCGTCCAGCCCGCGAAAAAGTACAGCCACCAGCAAAATGGGGCGGAGTTCCGACAGGGTCACATGCCAAAACATCTGAAAGGAATTGGCTCCATCCACCCGCGCCGCCCTGTATAAATTCTCAGGGATAGTCCTCAGTCCCACCAACAGAAGCAGCGCCATAAACGGAGTGGTTTTCCACACATCGGCCAAGATGGCCATTTGCATCGCCCAAAAAGGACTGGAGAGCCAGGCCCGAGAAGATTTTAACACACCACTCTGAACCAGGAAAAAATTCAAAAGCCCTTGGGGGGCCGCGAAAATCCACTCCCACATTTTAGCCGTAACGGTGGTGGGCAGAATCCAGGGGATCAAGAGGATACCCATTACCCAAGCATAGCCCTTAAAATCCTTCCATAACAAATGGGCCACTAAAAAACCCAGAATCAATTCACACACCACAGAAACAAGAGTAAAATAAGCCGTCACTCCCAAACTGTGCCAAAAACGCGGGTTATGAAAAATGTGACTATAATTGTCCAGACCCACGAACTGATTGAGGCCAAAAATGGGCACCCGATGATGCAAACTCATCCAAAAAGTATTGAGAAGTGGCAAAAAAGCGAATAAAAAAAGGAGACTTAGCGCGGGAAGGAGCCATAAATAAGCAGTTCTTAGTTCCAAGTTCCTGGTTCCTGATTTTATGACAGGGACTTTAATTTTCATCATTTAGAAGTTGAGACCTGGAACCCGGAACTCTCTTTCATCATAGGCTCCACCTGCACACGGATATCACGTAAAGCCTGACGGGGTGTTTTAATTTGAGCCAAAACGGCCGAAAACTCTGACTGCAAAACTTCGGAAACTCCCAAATAAAATGGGGTCACGGGTCTGGGTTTAGCTTTTTGCAGTATTTCTTCCATGCTCGCAAGATGGGGATGGGTCCAAAGAAGCTCTGAATCACGATAAAGGCGCGTTTGGGTGGGCAGATAGCCCACTTTTTTGAACAGATCCTTTTGGACTTTCGCTGAAGTGAGATATTTGGCAAATTCAAAAGCCTCCTTAGGGTGCTGGGAGTAACGATTGACACCCAAAAACCACCCCCCTAACGTTCCTACATGCTGTCCTTTTTTAAAACGGGGCAGGGGGGCAACTCCAAACTGTCCTTTAACTTGAGAATCCCCCTTATTGAAGAGGGCATAAGCATAAGGCCAATTCCTTAGAAAAATGGCTTGTCCATTGCCAAAAATATGCCGCGTCGCTTCCTCATCGGCAGAAAGCACCAGCATAGGAGATATCTTATCCCGATAGAGCAAATTGAGCATCAGCTGCAAGGATTCCTCGGCTTTTTTCTCATCCAGAGTCCAATGCCCATGAGCATCCACCACTTGCACGCCGTTCGATCCTAAAAACTCCATGGCATCGCACACGAGCCCTTCATACTGTTTTCCCTGCCAAACAAATCCCGTCAAACTAGGATTCTTTTCCCGGTCTAAAATTTTATGAGACATCGCGGTGAGTTCTTCCCAGGTCTCAGGAGGGCGAGGATAACCGTACTTTTCCAAAAGATCCTTTCGATAATACAAGAGACCCGAATCCGTGAACCATGGCACCGCATACACTTTGCCCTGATAAGTAACGGCCTGAATCGTACTGGGAAGGTACTCTTTTTGAAGTTCGGGAGAGTAAAGAGAGGTAAGATCGTGAATCCAACCTGCCCGGGCAAACTCTGAAATCCAAATCACATCCATGCCCATAATATCGAAGGAATCCGACTTTCCTTCCAAATTGATGGCATAGAGCTGGTGCTGCTGCCCCACATCCCAGGGCATGGATTCATCTTTCACTTGGATGCCGGGATGGGTTCGGGTAAATTCCGCAAGCAGATGCTTAAAATACCCCTCGTACCCGCTGATCTTCCCATGCCGGAACACGAGGGTTACGGAAGGGGTGGAATCGGTCTCGGACTTTTGCGGCTTCTCCTTGGAAC
>JACQJM010000115.1 GCA_016205045.1 Elusimicrobiota bacterium
AAGGAAGGGGAGAGACAACTCCTCCTCAAACGGTTCGTGTGGAGTACGGTACCCCTCTGGATACCCTGGAACTTCAAACCAGGTAAAAACCAATAAAACACAGTATTTTGGAGTTCTGTAATTGAATATTCATAATTTCTTCATGCAATTTTCATATTGCTCGCCTATACTATATTTAGAGAATATGACAAATCTTTTAAAGAAAATCGTGGGCATACGGGGAGGTTTATCTCTCCTTCTTTTCTTCACAGGAAATCTGGCTCTGGCACAGACATTCAAGCCCAATGTGATGATTCTGCTGGACAGTTCGGGAAGTATGGATGATCAGATTACCGCCTTGGCGGCCTATGTCAGCACCTATACTTATCCTAACGCAGGGTACACCGCCACGGTGGTTTATCAAAAGGAGGGGGGGGGGACCTATGTACAGTACGCGGCGGATATTGCGAGCGTTTCCTCGGCCCCCGCTCAAAATGTTCTCACTAAGTATGGCTTTTGGTTCGGCACCATAGGAAGCCCTGATCAGATCAAACTTTTCGTGGGGAATTACCTCAATTACCAGGTTTGCTCGGATGGTCCGCCCTACTGCTTGGTGTCCCAAACCAAAATGTCTATCGCCCAGAGGGTCATCACCCAGACGGTCAGCATTTTAGACACGACTCGCTGGGGATTGATGAAGTTCATTAATAATAATACTAATAACCCTCCTGGGGGGGGAGGGGTGGTGTCGCAGATAGGGGTTTCCACCAATTCCATTGCACTGGGGGTGAGCACCATTGCCGCTGGTGGGTTTACGCCTTTGGGAGAACAACTGCGCGATTCAGGAACCTATTATAAAGGGCAACTCACTCAAGGTAGCACCACTTTTCCCAATCCTATCCAAGATAGATGTCAGAAGAATTCCGTCTTTATTCTTTCGGATGGACTGCAGAACGGACAGGTTGACGTGAGCAGCCAAGCCACGGTGGAGTACACTACCGACCACCACACCACCCTTACGGGAGTTCAGAACGTGATCGTCAACACCATTGGGTTTTCAGTGGATCCTGCCGATCGCAACCAATCCCTCACCAATCTTCAGCAGGCGGCTTCCAATGGTGGGGGGAGCTTTTTTATTGCGGACAATACCAATGAACTCGAACAAGCCCTCTTCAGTCTTCCCCCAGGGGTGGTGGTCACTTCTCCCCAGAACAACTCTCTGAATCTCAGTGGGACCGTGGTGCTGACGGCGGGCGTACCCAATACTCAGTGCACGGCGGGCATCACATTTAGAGTGGACGGTAGCACGATTGGATTTGAAGATACTGTTGCTCCCTACACCCTCAACTGGAACTCCAATTCGGTTTTAAACGGGACCCACACGATCACGGCCTTGCTTCGAGATTCCAACAACAATATCAGTGTTTCGTACCCTATCTTGATCCAGACCAACAACGACCAGACCGCTCCTATTATCAACAATGTCAACACTCAAGTAGGGATCACTACCGCCACGATCACCTGGACTACCAATGAGGCTGCGGATACCCAAATGGCTTATGGGCTCACCTCAGCGTATACAAGCACAACCCCTCTGAACGCTTCTATGGTGACATCGCATAGTGTCGCCTTGAGTGGTTTGAGCCCGGGAACAGTCTATCACTATCAGGTGCTGTCCCGAGATGCGGCCGGAAATCTAGCCACCTTGGGGGATTTTCAGTTCACCACACAGTCTATTGTCGTGGTGGGACCCCTAGATCATTTCAATATCACCTTCTTGAATGCGGGGGTGACCCAGTCGGGCCCCGGCAGCAGAAACGGCGGCCATCCCTTCAACCTTTATGCCGGAGACTGTTTCGCGGCCACAATAGAGGCCGTGGATTCTTCCAATAACCATGCCAACTTCAATGGCGCCATCTCTCTGGGGCAGTATCTTTTGGATGCTACGGGACTGGAGATCGCTCTGGCTCCAGGTATTTCTCAGAATGGCAGTGATTATGGCCGTTTGGGTGTTTCCTCCATGGACTTCACCATGGTCAATGGGTTTGTGTTTTTAGGATCACAAACGGACCTCACCAAACAGCTTTGCTTTTATCGAGGTACTCGGGCTCCTCTGGATGATAAACAGGATGGCGATCCAGGAGACCTGCACATTAAAGTAATTCAAACAGGAGTTCCTACGGTCAACGGAACTAGCTCCGGGTATGTGGTGTGGCATGGACCGGCCAATAAGATGGCCTTGGTTCTTCCCACTCAGTCTTTGACTCCGGCCACGACCACGGGGGTTTTTGGAAGCATTCAAACCCAGCCTCAGGGCAAACCCTTTACGGTTCAGGCTTATCTGACGGACAGATTCTGGAACCAAATTTTGAACAATAGTGGAGACACATTCAGATTCTCTTCTTCTTTGCCCCTGTATACGGGTTTTAATCCTTTGGAGAGAGCTTCCGCGGGGGGAACTCTGGTGTCCACCGTCACGGCCAGTACCTGCGCAGTTTCAGTTACTTTAGCGGTTCAGGATATCACTTCTCCCATCATTGCCAGTACTCAGCAGGTGGTCAACATGCAGGGCTGCACGGGACCACCTCCTCCCGGTCCCGACACCGAGAAAGGATTCTTCACGCTTTCTATCCCAGGATTGGTTACTGCCGGAACAGTTTTTTCTTCCACCATTACGGTGGAGAACGTCAATATCCCGACGGGGGCGGGAAGCGTACGCTATGCAGGCCGTTTGGTGCCGCTTATTCCTTTGGATGCAACTCACTTCACATCCGCCAATGGAACTTTAGGACAGCCTGCCTTTGAGTTTTTTATTCCCGAGGGAACTAATGGGAATTTTACGTTCTTGATTCCCAACCAAACGTATACTAGGGCGGAGACCATTTGGGTGCAGCTCATAGGGGAAGATCCTCTGGAGCTTCTAGATGCCTCTTCTATGGCAGGGCCCATGCAAGTCCTTCCCGGAAGTCCCACCAGGCTGTCCGCGGTTCCTAGTCCAGGGGTGGTGAGGGCATTAAGCGCTTCTGTCATCACCATCACATTGACGGATGACTTCGGAAATGGGATCGCTTCTCAAAATATCTCGGCTCAGCTCACGCAGGGTTCCGGCAATATCAATGTGGGTGGAGTTCCTTCCACGTTTGTCCAGACAATCACCGACGCCTTAGGAAAGGCCACGGTCAACTTTACGAGTGGAAACATATCGGAAATCGATAAAATTCTGGTGTGGGCCCCCTCTCTGCCCAGCATTCCTTCCGTGGAGGTTTCCATCAATGTTTCTCTGCTGGGAGATAAGGTGGTGGCGGCGTATCCGAGTCCCGTCAAGATCACTCAACGGCCTTTAAGCATCGAATACAAGTTAGATCAGGATAGCGATGTGGAGGTGCTGATTACGGATGTTTTTGGGCAGGAAGTGTGGAAAACAACGTATCCCCCAGGATCGGCGGGAGGCGCTTCCGGATTTAACGTGGTGAAATGGGACGGTCGAAACGGCAT
>JACQJM010000003.1 GCA_016205045.1 Elusimicrobiota bacterium
CTTTTTGTCATTATTCCCATCACATTGACCTTCTTGGTAGTCGTATGGTTCGTCAATTTAGTAGATACGATATTAGCTCCTCTCATTCTTAAGCTCCTGGGACATCCCCTTCCAGGGCTGGGGCTGATCACGGCTCTGCTCCTGTTGCTTTTTGTGGGGTTCCTAGCTTCCCATGTCATTGGTCAGAAGCTTCTGCACCTTGCCGATGAGATTCTTTTTCATATTCCATTCCTCAACTGGATCTATAAAACATTCAAAGGCATTGTGGATGCTTTTTCTCCCGCCAATAAAACCTCTTTTAAAAGCGTGGTAATTGTGGAATACCCAAGGCCTGAGGTCTTCTGTTTAGGGTTTGCCACCAATGAAATTGTCCTGACTCGGAACGGGAGGAAAGAAGCGATGATTTCCGTTTATATTCCCACCAACCATGTCTATCTGGGAGAATACGCTCTTTTTGCCAAAGATGAAGTCATCCATACCCATCTCTCGATTCAAGAAGGAATTCAATGTGCCCTATCCGCCGGGTCCGCGATTCCCAAAGAACTGCCGTGATCCCACCACCTGCCCGCGAAGCTAAAAATTTAGGGATACGGTTCACCTTGGGTGAACCGGGGCAGGTGGTGGGATGATCAAAATCGGGATAGTAGGATTGGGACATGTGGGCCTAGCCACCCTGAAACTTCTCAACGAAAATAGAAACACATTTCGCCAAAGACTGGGGGACACCCTGGAGGTTCGATGGCTCTGCGATCGACATCCTGAAAAAAAGATTCGTGGCATTTCTATTCAGGGAAAGCCACGGATCACCCGTCATTACCAGGACCTCCTCAAAGATTCGGAACTGGATGTCGTCGTGGAGTTAATGGGAGGATTGGAGCCGGCGCGATCCCTTGTTTTAGGCGCCCTACGATCGAGAAAACATGTGGTCACGGCCAACAAACAGCTTCTCTCTCATCACTGGGAAGAAATCTTTGATACGGCTTCGCGACATCAACGCCGAGTCCTGATGGAGGCCTCTGTCGCTGGAGGCATTCCCATCCTTCAGGCATTTCAAGAGAGTCTCTCCGCCAATCGAATCTCTCGTGTTCTGGGCATTCTCAATGGCACCACCAACCATATCCTTACCCAAATGTCTCTGCAACGCTGCGAACTTCTCACGGCCTTGAAACAGGCCCAACAACTGGGATTAGCGGAAAGGAATCCCACCCTGGACCTCCAAGGCGCCGATGCAGCCCACAAACTCTCCATTATTGCTTCTTTACTGACCGGCAGTTGGATTTCATCTTCCCGTATTTACCAGGAAGGAATCGAACACATCACCTTGGAGGATGTTTTATACTCGGAAAGAAGACTGGGTCGCCATATCAAATTGTTGGCCCTTTTAGAATTAAAACCTAAAGGAACAGTGTTACAAGTAGAAGCTCGGGTTCACCCTGTTCTTCTACCCCAAAATCATCCCCTCGCCAGTGTCCAAGGAGCTTATAACGCCATCCTAGTTCAGGCCAGCGCAGCCAAAGATTTGATGTTCTACGGGTTGGGGGCAGGAGCAGAACCTGCGGCCAGCGCCGTGGTAGGAGATCTATTCACCCTATCCAAAGAAATTTTAGGAGGTCTCTCCGAGAACCCACTCCAAACGTTAAGATCGAACCACACCCAAATCCTTCCCATTCAAGACATTGTCTCTGAATTTTATATCCGATTGTCCGTTAAAGATCGTCCCGGGGTGTTGTCTCAGATCACAGGCATACTGGGTCGTCGCGGCATTTCCATCGCTCGCATTGATCAACGTCCTCAAAAAAAATCCCGATCCGCCTCTATCATCTTACTCACACACCCCACACAGGAAAAAAGAATGGACCAAGTGGTGCGTGAAATCAAAAAACTCTCTGTTCTTCTATCTCCCTTTAAGCCTATAAGGCTGCTCTGATGCGTTCAGGAATTATTGAAAAATACCGCAACCATCTGCCCGTTTCTGAAAAAACTCCACTCATCACATTGCAGGAAGGAGATACCCCTTTAGTTCCCGCACCCCATTTAGCCCGAGCGATTGGACTGGACAAAAAACACAGACTGTATCTGAAATTAGAGGGCATGAACCCCACCGGATCTTTCAAGGACCGTGGAATGACATTAGCCATCTCTAAAGCAGTGGAAGAAGGGGCTAAAGCGGTGGTGTGCGCCTCCACAGGAAACACTTCTGCCTCGGCCGCGGCCTATGCCGCACGAGCTGGAATGGCTTGTTATGTTTTTTTACCTCATGGTTCGGTGGCCTTAGGCAAATTAACTCAAGCCCTGATGCATGGAGCCAAGGTTTTCACGGTCCGAGGGAATTTTGACCAGGCCCTGAACTTGGTCCGAAAACTGTCCGAAAAGTATGGGTGGACCATGGTTAATTCCACTAACCCTTATCGCTTGGAAGGTCAAAAAACGGCCGCCTTCGAAATTGTCGAGGTTTTAGAAGCACCTCCCCATTTTCAGTTTATGCCCGTGGGCAACGCAGGCAATATCACGGCCTATTGGAGAGGTTATAAAGAACTGCAGTTCAAGGTCCCTGCCTCGCCGGCAGGCAGGCAAGGTCCAAAGTCCAAAGTCTCAGAAGAAAAAAATTTAGACCTCGGACATGGGACATCGGACATAGGACCTCGGCTACTGCCGAGGATGATGGGCTTCCAAGCCGAGGGATCTGCCCCCATCGTTTTAGGAAAACCGATCAAAAATCCGAAGACCATTGCCACCGCTATTCGCATCGGAAATCCCGTTTCTTGGAAAGAGGCTCTGCAAGCACGGGACGAATCAGGCGGACTTATTGGATCTGTCTCGGACAAGGAAATTCTCTCCGCTTACACGCTAGTGGCCCAAACAGAAGGTGTCTTTTGTGAGCCCTCCAGTGCCGCCGGCATCGCCGGTTTGATCAAATTAGCCCATTCGGGCTATTTTCGCAATCCGCAATCCGCAATCCGCGATTCGAAATTAAGGATCGTTTGTATATTGACCGGCCACGGCCTCAAAGACCCGGATCAGCCGTTAAAAGTTAGCCCCAAACTCAAGGTCGTTTCTCCCAATTTGAAGGATATAGAAAAAGCAATTAGATGAGCGCAATCCGCAATCCGCAATCCGCAATCCGTAGACAACTGAAAGAATTTGCTTCAATTATTTTTCTGCCTTCACGAATCACGCATCGCGTATCGCGTATCGCTCAAACATGAAATCCGTGTATATTCGCGTTCCCGCTTCCTCAGGAAATCTAGGACCTGGATTTGATGTGTTAGCGGCCGGCTTAAAACTCTACCAAGAACTGGAAGCCCACTGGACCACAAAACAGGGAGTTGAGCTGCACATCGAAGGGGAGTCGGAAGAGTCTCTGTCCACGCCCTCCAAAAATATGGTGTGCCAAATTCTTTTTAAATTTCTAGGAAAAAAAATTAAAAAACAAGGATTATTTTTGCAAATGAAAAATGGAATTCCCCTTGCCCGAGGATTAGGTTCAAGTGCCGCGGCGAGTTTGGCCGCCTTTACCGCCGTGGAAATGCTTTCTGGGAGTAAAAACCTGCAGCGAGCCCTGGAACGCACCATTCAAAAGGAAGGACATCCAGACAATGCGGTGGCCTCTTTTTGTGGAGGCTTAGTTTCTTGTGGGTTTTGGGAAAAACAGCTAAAAACATGTGCCTGGAAATTACCGAGTGACCTGACGGCCTTAATCGCAGTACCTGATATAAAGTTGTCAACAGAAAAAGCCCGAAAAATCCTTCCCCGGACTGTACCGCGCCAACACGCCGTTTCCAACATGGCGGGGATTTCCGGGATGCTGTGGAGTCTCTCTCACCGAAATTATCAGAACCTTAAACGGTTCATGCAGGATTTTCTGCATCAACCTTATCGTCAAAAATTAGTTCCAGGAATGAGGAGCGTCATCCAATCTGCCCTCGAAGCAGGCGCCTTAGGAGCGGCCCTTTCGGGTGCGGGTCCCTCCATTCTGGCCATCTGCCACAGCAAAGGAAATCTAAATAAAATCGGCCGCTGCATGAAGGACGCCTTCAAACATCACGGACTTTCAAGCCGCTATCAGATTTTAGACTTTGATAATAGAGGCCTTCACATCGATGTTGCGTAGAAAATCCAACATACTGGTTATGAAATTTGGGGGAACCTCCGTGGAAACCCCCGATAAGATACGCCATGCCGCGGAAAGGGTTGTTCATGCTCGCCGCGGAGGAAGACGAATTGTGGTGGTAGTCTCCGCTCCGGGCCGGATGACCGATGATTTGATTTCTCTAGCCAAACAAATAGTTCCCCAACCGGATCAAAGAGAGCTGGATATGCTTTTGGCCACCGGAGAACAAGTCGGCATCGCCTTATTGACCATGGCCATCAAGGCTAAAAATGTGGATGCTATTTCTCTGACCGGCCCTCAAGCTGGCATCGCTGCGGATGACCGTCATACTCGTGCTCACATCACGGGTATCCGGCCCAACAAACTTCTGCAAGAGCTTAAAAAAGGAAGGGTTGTCATTGTGGCTGGTTTTCAAGGATTAAACCCACGGGAAGATATTGCCACATTGGGTCGGGGAGGTTCCGATCTTACGGCCGTGGCTCTGGCCGCCGTGCTCAAAGCCGAGCGTTGCGATATTTTTACCGATGTGCGTGGGATCTATACCGCCGATCCCAGCCTGGTACCAGAAGCACGCCTTCTCTCCCACATCTCCTACGATGAGATGTTGGAATTGGCCAGTGCAGGAGCTCAAGTAATGCAACCCCGCTCCATTGAAATAGCCAAAAAATTTTCAGTTCCCATTCGGGTGTCCCATGCCTTAAACCCAAAAGATCTTGGAAGTTGGATCACTGCTCAAGGACAGGAGAAACACTCTATGGAAGAAGCCGTAGTTACCGGAGTCGCACTGGATCGAAATCAGATAAAAGTCACCCTTCGTGATATTCCTGACCGCCCAGGCATGGCGGCCGAACTGTTTTCGGCCCTAGGACAGGCGCATATCAATGTGGACATGATTATTCAGTCGGCGGCCAAAGGGAACATTAACGATATCTCTTTCACCATCTCTAAAGAAGATTTGGGACCTTCGCAGAAAATACTAGCTTCCGTTCAACGGGAACTTAGAGCTGGATCCGTAGAAACGGACGCTAGGGTGGCCAAGATATCCATTGTGGGCGTGGGCATGAAAAAGCACTCAGGGGTAGCGGGAAAAATGTTTAAGGTGTTGGCGGATCATCGGATCAACATCCAGATGATTGCCACTTCCGAGATCAAAATTTCATGTATTATCGCCAGCGATCAGGGAAAAAATGCTCTAAAATTGCTGCATCAGGCCTTCGGCCTGCACCGTGCTAGCCTGAATTCTTCAGTTTAACTGAAGAATTCACCCTCTGGGCCTCACTTTGCCGCATAGTCAGCCCAGAGATGTTTAGCGGTCAAAGTGAGGGGCGGCCCCTCACTTGCCAGACATCTGCTTCTACGATATCCATCCTGGCAAGTGAGAAATTCAGTTGCACTATTTTGTTCAAGGTTCTAGGACGATAGTTTTGGTGCAACTGAATTTTTCGGGCTAGCCTTTAGGTGTTTTTTTGCCATTGAACTGAACTTCCTCAGTAGAACCCTTCAGAGCCAGAATGGAAGAGTTTCCCCCGGCAATAATCTGCGCTATCTGATCAAAGTATCCCGTGCCCACAAACTCCTGGTGCCGGGTGGCTTGATACCCTTCTTTTTCGCTGCGAAATTCCCTTTCCTGGAGATCCGCATACGCGCTCATTCCCGTCCGCTGATAAGCCTTGGCTAATTCAAACATGGAGTGATTAAGCGCATGAAACCCTGCCAAGGTCACGAACTGAAACTTGTATCCCATGACACCCAGTTCTCTTTGAAATTTAGCGATGGTAGAAGCGTCCAGTTTTAACTTCCAATTAAAGGAGGGAGAACAATTGTACATTAAGAGTTTCCCAGGAAATTCAGAAAGGATGGATTCTGCGAATTTCTTGGCCTCCTCCAAATTGGGCTCGGAGGTTTCACACCAAATCATATCGGAATAAGGGGCATAGGTAAGACCCCGAGCGATGGCGGCTTCCAACCCTCCCTTCATCCTAAAAAATCCTTCCACGGTCCTTTCTCCCGTCAAGAACCTCTGGTCCCTAGGATCTATGTCGCTAGTGATGAGGTGCGCTCCATTGGCATCCGTCCTAGCGATAACCAAGGTAGATACTCCTAGTATATCCGCCGCAAACCTTACCGCCACAAGCTTCTGCACAAATTCCATGCTGGGAACCAATACCTTACCACCCATGTGGCCACATTTTTTAGCGGAAGCCAACTGGTCTTCCCAGTGCACCGCGGCCGCTCCCGCTTCGATCATGGCCTTCATGAGCTCAAACGCATTGAGCGTTCCTCCAAATCCTGCTTCCGCATCCGCCACGATAGGAGCGAACCAATCCGTGTCAATTTTAGATTTTACCTGCCTGCCGGCAGGCAGGGATTGTCCAATTTTGGATTGGGCATGTTGTATTTGATCAGCTCTTTGGAAAGCGTTATTGATCCTTCGAACTAAATGAGGAACGCTGCCCACTGGATATAAACTTTGATCCGGATAACTCTGTTGCGCCTCATTGGCATCCGCCGCCACCTGCCACCCACTCACATAAACGGCCCTGAGCCCAGCCCTCACTTGCTCTACCGCCTGATTACCTGTCACCGCTCCCAAAGCCGCCACATAATTTTCCTGGTGTAGCACCTCCCACAATCTTTTAGCTCCCATCTGAGCAAAAGTGTGTTCGATGGGTAAGGTCCCACGCAATCGAACGACATCTTCCGCCTTATAAGGACGAAGAATCCCTTCCCATCGCTTATCCATAGCCCAATTTTGCTCTAAAGATTCATAGTGCGTCATGTTTCCTCCTGGTTGCATTGACCTTTCGCGGAGATTATTAATCCAGATACTCATAAGCAGGAAGCGTGAGAAAAGGAGCAAATTCTTGAGCCGTTACCATCTGGCTAAATAAATCGGAAGCTAATGAATATTTCCCTGAAACGTACGACCCATTTCCAAGGGTGGCTTTTATTTTCTCCATTTCCTCCTTCAAAAGCGAGTGAAACAAAGAGGTCGTAACCGACCTCCCATCTTTCAACATGACACGATGCCGAATCCATTGCCACACTTGAGCTCGTGAAATTTCTGCCGTCGCAGCATCTTCCATCAAATGGTCTAAAGGGACACAACCCACTCCCCTAAGCCAATTTTCCAAATACTGTACCCCTACACGGATATTGACGCGCAACCCTTCCTCGGTTTTGTCACCCGCAGGCACTTGCAAAAGATCCTGCGCCATGATCGAAACATGGGGCTGTGCCGTTTGTATTTGGTTGGGTTGAGGCATTTTGGCGTCAAAAACTTTGGCGGCAATCGGTACCAGACCCGGATGAGCCACCCAAGTCCCATCATGCCCATCGCTCACCTCACGTTCCTTATCCGCAAGAACCTTGGCCATGGCGGCCTCGTTAGACACCGGGTCATTCTTAATGGGTATCTGTGCCGCCATTCCTCCCATCGCATGGATCCCCCGCCGATGACAAACCTGAACTAAAAGACGCGAGTAGGATCTCAGAAAATGAGTGGTCATGGTCACCAAGGAACGATCGGGAAGAACATACTTAGGATGGTTTCGGAACTTTTTGATAAAACTAAAAATATAATCCCAGCGACCACAGTTTAGGCCGGCGGAGTGTTCGCGGAGCTCAAAAAGAATCTCATCCATCTCAAAGGCAGCCAAGATCGTCTCAATAAGAACCGTAGCTCGAATGGTGCCCCGCGGAATTTCCAACTCCTGTTCAGCCATCACGAAAACATCATTCCATAATCGAGCCTCGAGATGACTTTCCATTTTAGGAAGATAAAAATAAGGAGCCGTTCCCTTTTCGATTAAGGCTTTGGCGTTGTGGAAAAAAAACAGTCCAAAATCGAACAAAGAAGCAGAAATTGGCTTCCCCTCCACGTGGACATGCTTCTCCAACAGGTGCCATCCCCTAGGACGAACCAGAAGCGTGGCGATTTCCTTATTAAGGATATAAGCCTTACCTTCCGGATTGACGTATTCTATCTTACGTCGAACGGCATCCCACAAATTGGCCTGTCCCTGTAGAGTGGCCTCCCAACCAGGAGCATGAGAATCTTCAAAATCGGCCATATAAACCTTGGCCCCGGAATTTAAAGCATTGATGATCATTTTACGATCCACGGGACCGGTGATTTCCACGCGCCTGTCTTCCAAATCTTTAGGAATAGAACCTACCGTCCAGGAGTCCAGGCGAAGTTCCTTGGTTTGAGGAAGGAAATCCGGCATTTTTCCCTCATCTATCTCCGCCTGCCTTTCCTCTCTTTTTTGCAGTAAAAGTTCCCTGTTTATGGAAAAACGGCGCTGTAATTTGCCAACAAAACGCACAGCCTCGGGAGATAGAATGTGGGCAACTTCCGAGGGAATACGTCCTAACACCTCAATCCCTTCCGATTTTAGAATACGATTCAGATGCCGGCTTAAGTCCAGAGGTGATGATTTTTTATCGGCTGCTTTGGTTCCCATTTTTTACGAATGCTCCCTATGCTACAATCCTCTGTCTCTTATTGTCAATAGCAATCATCTCGACTTCACCCAGTTTCTTGAGATAGGGTCCTGTCCGGGGTTGGGAGTCGGGTCCTGTCTGTGGTTTGTAGCGCAGGAACGTGGTGCCATCTGCGGCACACTCTGAGCCTCGGGCCGACCATGGGCCAATTGCGGCCCTGCGGCACAGCCCTGCTTTTACAAATCCACAGCCACCCGAC
>JACQJM010000117.1 GCA_016205045.1 Elusimicrobiota bacterium
AAGCAAATAACATAAGGAGGGGTAAACATGAAAATGGGTAAAAATTATAAAAGGGCCGGGGGTTTTACTTTGATAGAACTCCTGGTGGTGGTGCTGATCATCGCCATCCTGGCAACCGTGGCATTGCCTCTGTACTTCAGGACGGTGGAGCGCAGCCGTCTCACCGAGGTGACGAACTTGACCACATCGGTCAATACGGCTCAACAGAGAAATCGCTTAAGAACCGGCACGTTCGCTGGGGATCTCACCACATTGGATATCGAGATGCCGACATTGCAGTTCTTTACTAATGCCAATGGGGCTAACAGCACTGCATGGAACGTCACGTTCACCCGCAACTCTGTCAACACATGTCCAACTTGCCCTGCATCCTACACCATCATCTATAACGGAAACATAACGGGTGGGGCTTTTGCGGGGACCATTCCCGCTTATCTCCAGACCTGGTAAGGGATGGTCAGTATTGTGGTAAGAAGCACGGTGCGGGCTGAGGGGTTGTATGAGGAAGGGGTCAGGATGGGGGAAACCAAAGAATCGGCTTGATTCGGTTGGGTTTACTCTGATCGAGCTTTTGGTGGTGATGATCATCATGGGGGTTTTGGCGTTGGTGGCCATGCCCCGGTACACCAAAAGTGTGGAGACTTCCAAAGCGGATCAGGCGGTGGCGCAGTTGAGGTTGATTAGCAACGCCCATAGGATGTGGTCTTTGGATAATAATGGGGGTTGGCTTCCTGCTTGGGGGTTTGACACCAATGCGCTGTGCAACGTCACTACCTGTCCTAGTCCGGGAACCGCGAGTTGCGCTATCTTGATTGGATGCAACTATTTAGGTCCTCAGGATTGGCAGTCCGCTTCTTATCGTTATTTGATTTGTAATCCTGCAGGTGGAGCAGGAGAGTGTTGTAATATAGCTGGAGTGATCGCCTGTGCCGCTAGGCAAGATACTACAGCTTCTCCTTGCGCGCCAGGACCGGCGTGGTGTACCTGGGGATATCGCATCGACCAAAACGGGGTGGTGACCGTCATCAATGGCGCACCCGTTCCTCCTTCTTAAGGGCTTACAGAGCCCTAGGCATCGTTTTACAGAAGTTAGAAGGAGGAGTTATGAAAAGCACTATTCGGGATAAGGGCTTCACCCTTATTGAGATGGTCTCTGTTTCTTTGATGGTAGTGGTTCTAGGGGTGTTAGCCGTAGCTAAATACCAGAAGACACTAACTCAGACTAGACAGGACCAAGCGATGGTGGTGGCTAGAGATGTGGCTAATGCCATCGCTATGTATCAGGTGAAAAAAAGTGCACTCCCCAATTCCGATTCTGTGGGAACCTACTGCGGTGATCCAGATTCTCCATGCACCAACCTGATCGATAAACATCTTCTAGCTAATCAGGATTGGAATTCCTCTCAATGGGTGTATCACGTCTGTGCGTCAGGTGATACTCAGAATCCCTGTGTCAATGCTAGCGGCACAGATCCTGTGTTGGCTATTGCTAGGCTTAGGAACTCATCCAGGAATGACTTGGCTTGGCAAATCCGGCGCAGCGGAGAAGTGAGTTCCACAAGGTGGTCTAACCTTACCCGTGGTCGTGGTAACTGTAGGCCCGGTCGTAATTGTGAAGGGACCTAACTAAACATTGGCCGAAATAAACTTTGAAACTTGGTTTGTAGGATGAATACTCAACATGAAGGGTACCACAAGAAGACTCTTCTATCTCCTTTCTTCGCTGGGGAACATCTTTGGCGTATCCCGTTTCTCTGATGTTCCAGGTCCGCGTGACTTTATCCCGCCTGATTGTCTGACCGTTCCACCTGCTGCCGCCAAATTTAGTTGTGAGAGGACTTCTCGAGGCTATACTCTGATCGAGATGGTCATGGCCCTTTTTATTACGGGAATTGTGGTGACCGCCGTTTTTTCGGTAGTTCTTTCGGCTCGTGCCACCACCAATAAAGGGGGCAGAAGGGAAGCGGCTTTTTTTTATACGCGCCAAGCCATGGATCGCTTAAAAGCCTACGTCACGGCCGATCCGACGGCCGCAGGACCTGGGGGAGTTGGGGTCTGGACTTTGCCAGGAGATTCTTGTGGTGGTTGCACCTGGGCTCTGCAGACAGGGGATCATGATCTTACTTCGTGGCTGCCCCCCTGTGGCGTGGGAGTGCCTTTATGCAATGGTGCTCCTATCAGTGCTGTATTAACCTATAGGGTTGAGGCGATAGATTTTGGGGGTGGCATCTTTGGGAGCAGTGTGACCTTCAGCATGACGTGGAATGAGCCATGAGTACGAATTTTGGATTTTGGATTTTAGATTTTGGATTAGGGAAAGATAAATATCCAAAACTTAGAACTTCGCACTTAGAACTTAGAACTGGTGTGGGTTTTACCCTGGTTGAGTTGGCGGTGGCCACGATCATATTTGGAATGTTTATGTTGTCCTTGATCGCTGTCTACAGCACTTTTTTGCGACAGAGCGGCGGTATCCAGCAAGGGGATGCCAGGCTAAGGGCCATGGGTTCAGTAGCCGCACGCGCCTTGCAGCAGGAAGTGAGTTTGGCAACTTTAATCACTCAGCCCGCAGGGGGGGGGTCCGATCGCGTGTTGCGGGGGTGGAGAAATTTGGGTTCAGATGGTACTAACATCAACACCAGTTTGGATTCGGGTGCGACTCCCACACGTTGGTTTTATTTTTGTGTCACCAATATTGCCGGCGGCGCCTCAGACGTTTGCCCTGCCGGTCAAGCTCAAGAGTGTTTGTGGTATTATGGAGGGCCTTTGGTCGGACCACCCACTACCGTTACTCCCGCACCAGCGAATTGTGGGGCTGTCCTGGCAGGGACGGATCAATTCCGGTTCCTGGCCTCCGGGATAAGTGTTCCAGGGACGGGAGTAACGGCTCCGGTTCCGGGATGTCCTGTAGGTCCAGCGCCCATGCCCACAAGCTGTTTTACCCGAAATCCTGCCGAGTACGCAAAGGAATGGAACGCCATCCGTGTGCGGTTTGATTTGGTTCAACCTCTAACAGACATGTTGCCCGGAAGCATGTTTCCCGTAGACACGACTTTTAATGCCCATATATCGAATGGGATGTGAGAGGGAGATGTTTGCAAAAAATATATGAAAATAAATTTTAAAAATAAGTCCGGAATCGCGTTGGTTCACACTTTGGTCATGTCCATTATTTTGGGATTGATCGCGGTGGCTATCTTGCGGACCATTTTGGGCAATGAGATATTGGTGGCCCATATGGTGGACAGCTCTACGAGCCGGTATTGGGTGGAGGCTTGTTTGGCGCAAAAACAGACACTATGGCAAGGAACTCCCTGCAATCAACCTCTCGATGGTACGTGCATTGGTGCGGGGACCCAATGTTCCTGCAGTTATACAGATCCTAATGGGATTCCTATTTCAGTTACAGTCAATTGTAGTGGGGCGGGAAATTCGACGCTGCAATTCACAGTTACTTATTAGATGAAAAGAGGGTACACATTGGTGGAAGTGGTGATGGCGATATTTATCAGCGCGATCGTGGTGACTGCCGTTTTTTCCGTCGTGCTGAGTTCCAGATCGGGCACAAGGGCGGGGGCCAGAAAGCAGAAGGCTTACATGGTCATAAATGGTGTTCTGAATGATTTAAAGAACTATGTGACCGCTGACCCCAACCCTTGCACCAGCCAAAACCCTGACTGTATGACCGGTCCCGTAAACCCTTTTAATTCCGCTGGCTGCGACAATAACACATGGGGATTAATAGATGACTATTGCGGCGGGAACTGCCGTGGCAATGACAATCTTCTTAACGTCTCTACTCTCGACACATGCCGGAGTGTTATTGCCGGCGATCCTAG
>JACQJM010000121.1 GCA_016205045.1 Elusimicrobiota bacterium
GGACGTTTGACTCCCGGCTCTATCTTTCTCATTGTCAAGCGATGGGCACGCAGGGCTCGGTTTACCCGCTCCGTCACTCCTCATGCGTTCCGACATTCTTTCGCGACGCATCTTTTGGATCGAGGGTGCGACCTGAAATCCGTCCAAGAGATGCTAGGGCATAAGAGTTTGGGAACCACGGCTGTGTACACGCATGTGACCCTGGAGCGGCTCAAGAAGATTTACGAAAAAACCCACCCACGCAGTCTGTAGAGTGATTAAGTAATTCAGTGATTGGGTGATTAAGTGATTAGGTGGGGAGATTAAGTGGATAGACCGCATAAACGTCTAGTAGCGTGGCAAGCTTCAATCGATTTGGTTGAGACTATTTATACATTAACTTCTGGATTTCCTGAATCCGAAAAACTTGGGCTGGTTAGTCAGATGCGTAGAGCAGGGGTTTCTGTTGCTAGTAACTTAGCGGAGGGAGCGGCTAGAGCCGGCTTAAGAGAACAAGCCCAGTTCTTTATTATGTCAAAGTCTTCGCTGAGTGAATTGGATACCCAACTAGAAATAAGTGCCCGTTTATCATTGGGTAACAATGAATTGAGAGATAAGGTGTTGGATCAACTTAATCATGTCAGTGCACTTATTCAAGGTCTTATTAATCAAAAGAAGAGATTATTGGACCACTCAGCAACTTAATTACTTAATATCTTAATCACTTAATCACTCACAAATGCGGGATAAAGTATTTCTTTTAATGAAGGAAACAGGCTGTGAGCGGGAAGAGGCCGAGCTCGCTCTGGAGTTGTGTCGCGATCAGTTGGAGAAAGCCGTTCGGGAAGTTCCCCGGCTTTCCAAAAATATCGGGGTGGTAAAGGGAAAATTTTTATGCCCTTCAGAGGGGCTCCATGGGCTGTTGTTGGTGGTGCTTCATTTGAGATCTCAGCTTTTGGTAAGAACCTGTTCTGTTTTAAGCTATAATCCGGCTCTTTGCATGGTGCCCCTGGAAATGGAATGGTTTGAATTTGAAAAAAGCCTTTACAGGGCCCGACTGGCAGATGGGACGGTTCAAATGATGAGCCAAGAACTGGAACACGAAATGATGGAATTTTTCAACTCCAGAGAATCTATTCCTTTATATGGTGAGCTGAAGGGGGAAGGAAATCTGAAGGGGTGGGCGAATCCCAAGAGTGAGGCCGCGTTTAATAAATTGTTGGGACGGGTATTCCGCGGCCGCTCTTCTAAGCTCATGCTCAGGAGCGAGGTTTTATATTTGGGACAGTTTCAATCCCCGCGCCGAGAAGAGTCCAGGAGCGGAGAAGGTTTTTCTCCGGATGGGGTTTCGAGAACCTCTGTGTCCAATCAGGGGATAAGTTTTCTCTACGATCGGGAAAAACCCAAGCAGAATGCGGAGTTTTTGATTTTGCGCGTGGCGGTAGAAGGAGATTTGGAGGGAATTCCTTCTGAAGAGGTTCAGCCGGGAGATTTTGTGCATGCCCAGATCATTGACCCTCGTGATATCGCTCAGTACCTAGCCAAATTATTTGGAGGCATGTCTGAAGAAGGTCTGGTGCCCCTGCGTGTGCTCGTGGAGTCTGTGGAATCTTTGGGAGAGAGCCAGGGAATCCGTGTTCGCGTCCGCTTTTCACGCGGAGTTTTTGGAGAAGCCTGTGTTCCCTCTGGCATAAGACTCAAGGCCACCCGCAGGGCTAGAAGACGCGTCGTTACGAGCCCATAATGCCTAACTTAATCGTTATTGGAACCCAATGGGGAGATGAGGGGAAGGGAAAGGTGGTGCATTTTCTTCTTCGCCGTGCCAAATATGTAGTGCGTTACCAAGGGGGAGCCAATGCCGGCCACACGGTAATTTTAAATCACAAGCCCCTTGCTTTGCATCTCATCCCTACGGGAGCTCTGATTCCGAGGATTCACAATGTCATTGGGCATGGAGTGGTGGTGGACCCGCGTTCTCTTCGAGAAGAGGTTTTATTGCTGAAAAAACATGGGCTCAACCTCCAGGAGCGTCTCCACGTAAGTTTGGGGGCTCATGTGATCTTGCCTTCCCACATTCAACTCGATACCTTAAGAGAAAAAGGCGGGTTGAGTCTGGGAACGACGCGGCGGGGAATCGGCCCCTGCACCATGGACAAGGTGGGGAGAATAGGAATTCAGATGGCGGATTACCTTCAGCCTCCTCTGTTTAAGGAACTCCTGGAGAGAAATTTACGTTGGCATGAAAAAGATTTAAAATCTTTTGGCTCCGTTTCTCAGTTGTCTCGGGAGGTTCTGAGAGATTATCCTAAGCTCAGGAATTTTATGGAGCCTTTCTGTACGGATACGGCGACGCTCATTCAAAAAGCGATTCATCGGGAAGAGTGGATTTTGTTTGAGGGGGCTCAAGGGATTATGTTGGACCTGGATTTTGGCACCTATCCCTTTGTAACCTCTTCCAATCCCGTGGCGGGAGGGGTGTGTGCGGGGGGGGGAGTGGGGCCCACGCAGTTGCAGGAGGTGTTGGGGGTGGCCAAGGCCTACAC